>JAFCDM010000037.1 GCA_017609695.1 Candidatus Pacearchaeota archaeon
TTAAACATCCAAGTAAGAAGTTGCAATGATGTTGCTTGTTCTGGTGAAAGCTGGACAGATATAACAGATACAAGTCCTCAGGATTTAAGTTTGGATAATAATACTTATTTTCAATATAAACTAGATTTTACAAGCCCAGATTCATCGGTGACTCCTGAGTTTTATAATGTTACAATTGATTATGATTTAATAAATACGGCTCCTTCTATTAGTATTGTTGTTCCACAACCTGGAGCAAGTTATGGTTATAATGAAAGTTTAGGATTGAATTTCTCTGTTTCTGATGTTAATGATAACTTAGATTCTTGTTGGTATAATCTTGATGGGGTTGGGAACAATAGTCTAGCTGGTTGTGCAAATACTAGCTTTGATGTTTCTGGAAATGGAAATTATGTTCTTAACATTTATGCAAATGATTCTTTAGGGGAAGAAGTAGGTGATAGTGTTAATTTTTCAGTTCAGGTTGGAGCCCCAACAATTGTTTTAAATTTTCCAATTGATGAATATCTAAATTATCAAGAAAATATTCAGTTTAATTATACTCCTACTGATTTTGATTTAGATTCTTGTGAATTGTGGGGGAATTTTAATGGTAGTTTTTCTTTGAATCAAACAGATACAGGGGTTGTTAGTGGGCAGATTAATAGTTTTTCTTTGAATTTAAGTGATGCAGAATATTTATGGAATATTGAATGTAATGATTCTGTAGGCAATAATGCTGTTAATGGGAATCAAACTTTTTATATTGATACTGTTAATCCTGTTGTAAGTATTTCTGAACCTAATGGTGGAAAGACAAGCAGAACTATTTTTGCATCTTGGAGTGTTTCAGATTCAAGCCCTAGGACTTGTTGGTATAATGTTTATCAAGGTGCAAGCCCAGAAATAACAAATACTTCAGTTACTTGTTCTGATAATTCTACTAGTTTTGAGGTTAGTTCTGATGCTGATTTTATATTTAATTTTTATGTTAATGATTCTGCAGGCAATTTTAATTTTGATAATTTAAGTTTTAGTGTTGATACTTCAACAACTACTCCTCCAAGTGGGGATTCTGGTAGTTCTGGTGGAGGAGGAGGTTATTTTCCTTCAGATATAAAGGGAAGAATGCAAGTTACAGAATTAGTAGAGCTTATTGCTTATGAAGGAGATAGTAAAACTTTATCTTTAAATGTTAAAAATACTGGAAGCAAATTTTTGAATAATTGCAGATTACTAGTTAAGGGAGATATAGGTTCTTGGGCTTCTTCAACTCAGGTTGAAGGAATTGCACCAGGAGAAAATATTGATTTTAATTTTAATTTAAATGTTCCTGAGGAGACAGAACCAGGAAGTTATTCTGGGGAGTTAGAAATAAATTGTGATGAAGGAGAGGATATTCAAGAAGTGATTGTGGTTATTCCAGGCTTACAAGATATAGAAATCAAAGAAATAATCCAAGAAAAAAGTAAATTAAATATAAACTATGTTTTTAGTGGAGATTTTGTTGGACAAGAAGTTAGTATAGAAATTTGGCTTGCTGACGGGGATGGAGTTGAAGTAAATAGAATCACAGATAGTTTTTTAGTTGGAGAAGGTTCAACTCAAAGAGAGGTTGTAATGAATTTGCCTGATGATTTGTCTGGGATTTATTCTATTTATTTTGCGGTTTCTGAAGATTTAGAGAGTTTTGTTAAAAAATCTGTTGTTTTAGGGAAATCAAGAGTTATTGGACAAGTCGTCCTTGATACTTTTAAAGGTAAGATAAGTGTTTATGTTATTTTTTTGATAGTGATTGGAGGAGGAGTTTTTTTTATTTGGAGAAGGCATAAGGAAAATAATCAACATGTTCATAAGAATAAAAATAGGTGGTTATTAGGAAAGAAAAAAGGATTTTTTAAATGAGGGGTTTTGGAGTTTTTTTAAAAAACATAGTTTTAAATATTAATTTTTTTTAGTTTTTTTATTAAGAAAAGCCTCTGTAACTCAGTTGGATTAGAGTGCATCCCTTCTAAGGATGAAGTCGCAGGTTCGAGTCCTGCCAGAGGCATAGATTTATATATTCTATTTATTTAAGCTACATATGCCCCTTTGTCAATTATGTGGAAAAATTTTTAAGAATCGTTGTAAAATAAATGGTAAGATCCATAATTTTAGTAGTAGAAAATATTGTTTAGGGTGCTCTCCTTTTGGAGAACACAACACAAAAAAATTAACAAATAAATTTAATCAAAAAACAAAGAGAGTTTGTTCAAAATGTAAAAAAATTAAAGATAAAACTGAATTTTATGTTACTAGTAAAAGAATTCAATCTTTATGTAAAAAATGTCATAATGGTTATCTTATGGGGAAATGGAGAAAAAGAAAAATTATGATGGTTAAGAAATTTGGGGGGAAATGTGAAATATGTGGTTATAATAAGAATTTTGCTTCGCTTACTTTTCATCATAAAGATTCTAAGATAAAGGATTTCTCTTGGACAAAACTTAGATTAAAGTCTATGGATAAAATAGAAAAGGAACTGAAAAAATGCCAATTACTTTGCAATAATTGTCATGGAGAAATCCATCATCCTGAAACAATATTAAACAACTAAATTTAAAAACTATCTATTTTTAATAAATCTATGCACGGATCGCATAGTGGTTTTGCACTCGCCTGCAGAGCGAGTTACGGGGGTTCGATTCCCTCTCCGTGCTTTTAGGGAATCGAATGGATGTTTTAGATTTGAAATTTTAATTTTATTTTAAGTAGTGCCTAACGAAAGATTTATAAAGATTAATGTAGTGGGTAAGGTATGTACATAGTTAAAAAAATAATAAATGGAAATGAATATTATTATTTGAATAAATCTGTTCGGAAAGGGGATAAGGTGGTAAGTAAGAATATTGCTTATCTTGGAAAAGATAAGAAAGAAGCTGAGAAAAAGGCAAAGAGGATAATTAAGAGTTTAGATAAAAAAGGAATTTTTGATAAGAGTAAAAAGAGTGAAGATAAAAAGAAAAGTAATGGTTTTGTCGTTGATAAAAAAAAGGAAGATGAGAAAAAGGAATTAAGTATTGAAGGTTTAGCTAATTTTTGTAAGAAAAAAGGATTTGTATATGCTTCTGGTGATATTTATGGTGGTTTAGGTGGATTTTGGGATTTTGGGCATTTAGGTGTTGAATTAAAAAATAATCTTAAAAAAGAATGGTGGAAGTTTCATGTTCAGGAAAGAGAAGATATGGTTGGAATTGATGGGGCAATAATTACTAATCCTAAAGTTTGGGAAGCTTCTGGGCATGTTGGAAGTTTTGTAGATGTTGCTGTTGTTTGTAAAAAATGCGGGTATAAAACTAAAATTGATAAACATGAGGTTGGTAAGATTAAATGTGATAAGTGTAATGGGGAGTATGAAAATAAAGGAGAATTTAATCCTATGTTTACAACACAAGTTGGACCGATTAAATCTGATTCTATTTTTTCTTATTTAAGACCTGAAACAGCTCAATTGATTTTTAGTAATTTTAAATTAGTTCAGGAAAATTCAAGAATGCAATTGCCTTTTGGAATTGCTCAAATTGGAAAATCTTTTAGAAATGAAATTTCTCCTCGTGAATTTTTGTTTAGATGTCGGGAATTTGAACAAATGGAGATAGAGTATTTTATTGAAAAAGAAATGAAATGTCCTTATATTGAAGAGATTAAGGATATGGAAATTTTGGTTTATGATGAAAAAATGCAGAGATATGGTTCTAAACCAGTAAGAATGAAAATTTATAATGCTTGGAAAAAAGCAATAATTAAATCAGATTGGCATGCTTATTGGATTGCTAAAGAATTTGAGTGGTTTATTTTTTTAGGAGCAAATCCTGAAAAATTTAGAATAAGACAACATATGTTTGATGAAAAAAGCCATTATGCTATTGATACTTGGGATTTAGAATATAATTTTCCAATGGGGTGGAAAGAATTACAAGGTTTTGCAAATCGTTCTGATTTTGATTTAAAACAACATCAAGAATATTCTAAACAAAACATGGAAATTATTTGTGATGGGAAAAAAGTTTTGCCACATGTTGTTTGTGAGCCAAGTTTAGGTGTAGAAAGGGCTTTGTTAGTTTTTTTATTTGATAGTTATTTTTATGATGTTAAAAGACAAAATATTGTTTTAAAATTAAACCCTAAATTATCTCCGATTAAAGCAGCTATTTTTCCAATTGTTAAAGAACCCCAATATATTAAAATGGCTGAAGGAATTGTAAAGAATTTGAAAAAAGAATTTAATGTTCTTTATGATAAATCTGGAAGTATTGGAAGAAGGTATTCAAGAAATGATGAGGTTGGAACTCCTTATTGTATAACTATCGACGATAAAAGTGTTAAACAAAAAGATGTAACAATTAGGGATAGAGATACAACTTTACAAATTAGAGTTAAAATTTCAGAATTAAAAGATGTTTTGAGAAAATTAATTAGTGGAGAAATAAGTTTTAAAAAAGCTGGAAAATTAGTTGAGACAAGGAAGAAGTGAAAAGTATATTCTTTGTTATACATTTATTTTTAAAAAAGTGTTTTTTAGATTTTATATGAATTATGATAAAAATAAATTACATTATGTTGTTGTAACTGGGATTTTAGTTAAAAATGGGAAATATTTAATTGCAAAAAGAGCTGATTGGGAAAAAGCATTTCCAGGACAATGGACTGTTCCTGGTGGGAAGTTAGAAGTTTTAGATTATGCTTTAAAACAAAAAGATACTGGTGTTCAGTGGTATAATATTCTTGAAAATTTATTAAAAAGAGAAGTTAAAGAAGAAGTAGGATTGGAAGTTAAAAATATAGGTTATGTAACTAGTTTAATTTATGTTCGTCCAGATGAAATCCCTTGCTTAATCATTAGCTTATATGCAGAACCTATTGGTGCTGAAATTAAATTATGTAAGGCTTTAACTGAATATGCTTGGGTTGATATTAATGAGGCTAAAAATTATGATTTAATTGAAGGAATTTATGAAGAATTAGTGATTTTAGATAATTTCTTAAAAAAAGGCGGGAATATGGTTTGGGGGAAAAAAGAAAATGAGTTTAGTGGATGAAAGAACTCTTGATTTTATAAAGCCAGGAAATTATTGGCTTAGTTTAGAGATTTTTGAATGTTTGGGGGATTTATTAAAAAAAGATTTAGTTTCCTCTTTTTCAAGAACTCTTGCTTTTCATTTAAACCCTGTTCCCGAGGAATTAATAAGAGAGCATTATAAAGAACATTATGGAAAGGTTTTTTATGATTGGACAATTAAAGCATTTTTAGAATCAGAAGATGGAATTGTTTTAAGAGTTTATAGGGGAATTAATATTGTTAATCGAGTAAGAAATGCTATTGGGAATATAGACCCTCAAAAAGCAAAATCTTATACTATTCGGGGAAGATTTAGCAATGATTCATTTGATATAGCAATGAGTGAAAAAAGATATTTGAATAATGTAATTCATGCTTCTTCAAGTATTGAAGATGCAGAAAGAGAGATTAGATTGTGGGGGGATTATTTGTATTGGTAAGAAACTTTATTAATTTTAAATTGTTTTAGAAATAGTAAAAGATTTATAATTCTAAGGATTCAAGGAGCTTTGTTAATCCTATTTCCCAAGAAACTATCGCTCTATTTTGTTCTTTAGGAGAGCCCCTTAGAATTTCTCCCACAGAAAATACTTCTTTTGTTAATAAGTTTTGTACAACTAAACTATCTGTATGTCCATTTGGTATGGGGATATAACCTGTTTGTATTAAGATACTTTTTAAAGTCCCTAAATTTTGGGCTTTAAACTTATATGTATTTCCAATCTGTTCCATATTTCTTGATTTATTTAGGGCTTTATAAATGTTTTTATTAAAATTTCTTTATTGTTAATTAAATTCTACTATTAAACTTTATCCCCTTAAAGTTTATAAATCAGTTTTATTTTTAATATTTATGGAAGAATCAAATAAATATACTAGAGAATCGTGGAGAAAAACCTATTTCAAGGGATATTTCTCAGCAACGGGGATGGGGGGATTTACCTAGAAATGGTGGAGAAGATCCTGATTTAGTAGATTATTTTTTAGACAATTAAAATGGAAGAACAAGGAAAAGATTGTATTTTTTGTAAGATTGTAAGAGGAGAAGCACCTTGTAAAAAAGCATATGAAGATGATAATTTTATTGGTTTTTTAGATGTTAATCAAGTTGCAGAAGGGAAAACTTTGCTTATCCCAAAAAAACATTATAAAACTCTTTTAGATATGCCTTCAAGTTTAGGTAATGAAATGTTAGATGCTTTAAAAAAAATTGCTTTAAAATTAATTGAAGAGGGGAAAGCAGAAGGATTTAATGTTTTAGTAAATAATTTTGAAGTTGCTGGGCAAGTTGTTCCCCATGCACATATCCATATTCTTCCAAGAAAAAAAGATGATGGATTAAAAGGAATGTATTTAGAAGAGGAAAATAAAAAATAAATTTAAATAACTTCAGCTTTAATTATTTTTATTTCTTGCAAAGGTTTATCTCCTGGTCCTGTTTCTGTTTTTCCTATTTTATCTATAACATCTATACCTTCAATTACTTTCCCAAAAACAGGATGTTTAGAATCTAAGAAATTATTATCAACTAAATTAATAAAGAATTGGCTTCCCCCGGTGTTTGGGCCTGCATTTGCCATTGAAATTGTTCCTTTGTTATTTTGGTTATTATCTGTGAATTCATCTTTAATTGTGTATCCTGGGCCGCCCATGCCTGTTCCTGCTGGGTCTCCGCTTTGTATCATAAATCCTTCAATAACTCTGTGAAAAATAACTCCATCATAAAATTTTTCTTTTACTAATTTTTCAAAATTTCCAGTGGTTATTGGCATATCTTTAGATAGCTCAAGAATGATATCCCCCACATTTGTTTGTAATTTTACTTTTGTTGGTTCTTTAATGCTCATTTGGTTTTCTGTATTTTCATTAATTATTTGATTATTAACTATTTCTCCAGTAATGGTATTTCCTGTCATTTTAAATCCTATTCCTATTGCTATTAAAATAAAAAGAACTATTATAAAGATTGTTATTTTTGTGTTCATGATTTATTAAATAATTTTTTCTTTAAAAAGGTTTATAAGTATTACTGTATTACTTTTGTTATGAAAGACATAATCACTTTTAGGGGAAATCGAGATTTATGGATTGATTTTGTATCTAAAATTAAAAAAAAGAGAAAAAAGGTTTGGGAAGTTCTTGAAGTTTTTATTAGAGATTATTTAAATAATAATTAAAATGTTTGATTTTAATTTAAAGTTTATGAATGGAGAAGAGAAGTTTGCATTATTATTTGGGATTTTGTTGGGTGATGGTTGTTTATCTTGTTATTCTCCTAAAGATAGGAAAATAAGAAAGGAAATTGTCATTGTGGGTCATAAATATGACGACAGAGATTTTTTTGAGTTTATCTTAGTTCTTTTGTTAAGGACATTAACTAAAAATTCTATTAAAATTAAAGGGCGGAGAGATTGTAAAGCTATAGCAATTCATATTTCGGATAGCAAATTATTTAATAAAATTAAATTATTTGGATTTCCAGTTGGTAAAAAAGGAAATTCTTTGTTTATTCCAAAAATATTTTATGATAAAAATTTAGTAAGATATGTTGTTCAAGGATTTTTTGCTACAGATGGAAGTTTAGTCCTTACTAAAAATGGAAATAAATTTTACCCCAGGGTTGAGGGTAATGGAATCTCTAAAAATTTAATAAATCAAATCGTTGAATATTTAGTTGGTATAGGTATGAAAGGGTATTTTTATGAAGCTAAGAGAAAAAAATTAGATTTGCATTGGGGATTGAGACAACAACCTTACAGATTTCAATTTAATGGGGAAGGAAATCTTATGATATTTAGAAATTTAGTTGGTTTTGCTAATCCTAAACATAAAAGAAGATATCGTAAATTTTTGAAATATTCTAATGCTTATGATAGTAAGATTTTAGGACTTTCTTTAAAAAAACGTAAAGTTGCTGTGGATGAAATTAATCTTCTTTTCTATAATTTTATTAATAAATTAAATTAGTATTTTTAAATTAATAAAACGATTTAAAGTGGGAAAATATAAATTTTGTTGAGCAATATCTTAAATTCCTATTTAAAAACATTTTTAAATCAAAATTAGCTTTTAATTTTGGCTGCATAGCTCAGTAGTAGAGCGCAAGTCTCATAAGCTTGAGGTCCCGAGTGCGATTCTCGGTGTAGCCATTTAACTAAAAGAAATCAAAACTATTAAAAAGTAAGATTCTTTTGATAATACATGGATGCAGACATCAGTGGGAAGGTAATAGAGGCAGGTGAAGAACTTTTGAATAATTCTAATGCAAGTATTTTAGGGTATTTGCCCCCAGAATTATTAAACAGGCTGACAAGTTTAATTACTTTATTGAAAATAACAGGGATTATTATTATGGTTTACATTGCTTTTTTGATTGTTAAATGGTTGTTTGGGATTAAAAGACATAGAGAAATAAACAAAACCTACAAAAGGGTTTGTGAAATTGATAGAAAATTAGATTTTTTATTGAAAAGAAAAGAGAAAAAGGTTGAAACAAATAAAAAAAATAAAAAAGAAAAGAAGAAGTAATTTCTTTTAGGGTTCTATGATTTTTCTCTCTAATGGAAGGGGAGAGGTTTGAGAAGGGGTTTGCTCTCTTAATACAAATTCTGGGACTGGTATTTCCCTTACATTTCCTTCTGATTGATACCAAACTGTTTTTCCGTTATATTCTGTTTGTTGTTCCATTTTTACCTCCTTGTGATTTATTTTTTAAAGGAGCCTAAAACTATTTAGTAGAACCCAGAAAAAGTCGTAGAATTTTTAGAAAGATATTAAAGGGTTCTACTGAAAATCAGTAAAAGACTCCTTTAATTATAGCAATAGCTAATTTCATATGCAAACTTAAATTAGCTATTCTTTTCATAGAAATTAATATGCAATAGGATATATAAAACTTTCTGAAATTATTTTTTAATTAAATGGATTTCAATTGTAGAAACAAAAATTCTTTTTCCTTCTTTAGTTTCAAATTGTTCACTTGAAATCTTTATTTCTTTTATTTTAATGTCTTCTTCTTTAAGAAAGGTTCTTCTTGCAACTTCCACTATATCAATTGCTTTTGAAGTAAATTTCCCTCTTGCAGAAACAATAACTTCATTTTGATTTTTATTTTGGAATTGCATTACAACCCCTGTAACATAATTCATAAAAGGTTTGATTCCTACAAAAATTATATTGTCCTTGTCTAAGACTCCTTCGGTTTCTTTAGGTTTTAACTTTTCTTTAGTTTCTTCTTGGATTTTAGAGTCCTCTTTAACTTGTTTTTTCTCTTTTTCAGTCATTTTTTAGTTCACTTGTTTTCTACTGTCTTTACTCTTTTTTTTTGTCTTGCTAGATATCCTGCAATCTGATTTCTTATCTTTTTACTTGGCATTAAACCTTTAAGTATGTTTTTATTGTTTTCAAAAGTATGATTGAATTTATTTTCTTCATTAAGTAATGAATTTGCAGTTCTTTTAACGAGTTTTGATTTTATTCTTCCCATATTGTTATAATTAGTATTGAGTTGGGGTTTTTAAATTTTTTTGTTGAGTTGTATTGTTCTTTTAAACTAATAATAACTTAAAATATAATATTTAGAGGAAGAAGTAGGGCATAACTTAAAAATGTAAGAAGATATTAAAAAATTCAAATGTTTAGGATTATATTTTCTTAACTTTTAAAACTGATGAGTATTTTTCTGCAAATTCTTTTGCTTTTTTACTTAATTCTCCAGTGTAAAGCATAAATCCTGGAAGGGGAATAGTTTGGGCATTTGAGGATAGTTTTTTTAAATCTGTTTCTGAAATTGTTTTTTTGTCTTTTGCTTGTGTTAGAAAATTAATTGTGCCAAGATTTGAATTTATTTTAATTATACAATTATATTCTTTTACTTTATATTCTTTTTCTTCTAATATCGTAAAATTGTTTTTAAGTATGTTAATTATTTTTAAAACAAATTCTGATTTTTGTTTCTGTTTCTGTTTTTTAGATTTTAGGATTAAAGGATTTTGAAAAGGAGTTATTGATTCTTGAATAAATTTTTGGGGTTTGGTTTGGATTGTGGGTTTATCAAGTTTTTTAGATGCTTTAATTTTTTTAGTTGGCAGTTTAGGAATCTCTGATTCTGAAATTAGGGCATATTTCCAGTAGATTTCTTCATCTTTTTTAAATCCTACTGAAAAATCCCTTACTGAACGAAGTGCGACTCTTATTGCAGGTTCTTGTTCTGAATCTTTTAAGATTTTATTTTTTTTAAGTAATTGAACAGCTTCACCCTCTTTTGAATGCAAAAATTGTGAAAAGTCTTCTAATTTTTTTTCTTGTCCTTCTAAGAAATATAATGGAGAACTTCCTACTTTAAGATGGCTTATTTTAATTTTTTTTTCATTTACTAATTCAGATAAAAATGCAGAGATGAATAGTGTTTCAAGCCCTAGTTTTTTTGCTATTTTTATGGGTAGACTTGGACCTTTTTCTTTTAATATCTCAATTATTTCTCTATGGATATCTTCAGACTTTATCATTATAATTTTATATTAGTTAGGTTAATAAAATTAATTGTATTAAATCAATTTTATTTTTGTTGGGTTTAAAAGTTTTTTTCTTCAAAGCTTTTAAATATATGGGGAAATTAGTGTTTTAATGAAAAAGAGATTGACAAATAATCAGAGATGGATTTTAATTATTTTAAGCATAACCTTAGCTTTTTATTTATATT
>JAFCDM010000038.1 GCA_017609695.1 Candidatus Pacearchaeota archaeon
AATCCATGAAAAGCATTATATCTTAGATGTAGATGCGAAATCACGAGAAGAGGCAGGGAAATTTGTAGGTAAAGAAGTAGAATGGACAAGTCCTGCTGGAAAAAAGATTAAAGGCAAGATAACCTCTGCTCATGGAAATAAAGGGCTTGTTAGAGGAATTTTTGAAAAAGGATTGCCAGGACAAGCAAGAAATACAGAGGTTGATGTAAAGTAAAAATAAACTAAGAGAAAAATGGCAACAACAACAATTGAATTAAAAATACCTTTGGGATTTGAATATTTTGGAAATGATATGAGGGAGCGGGTTTTATTTGAATTAGATGAAGAAGATCTAAGGGATTTATGGAGACTTCCTAAAACAGACAATGGAAGTTATATTTTTGGTGGTTTAAACATATTTGGAGATACACTTAGAATAAATCTTTAATAAGAAGTAAAAGAAAAATGGTAACAACAAGAAAAGCATTAGCATATTCAAAAAGAAAACCTATTACAAATACTCGTAGATCTAAAAGACAGCAATTAAGTTATATTAAAACAATTCCCCCTCAAAAAATTGTTAAATTTAATATGGGAGATTATAAAAAGTTTGAAAAAGGAAAGTTTAGATTTAAGATGTGTGTTTTAACTGAACAGAATATTCAGATTCGGGACTTAGCTTTAGAGGCAACAAGACAATCTTTAAACAAAGATTTAACTAAAGCATTTCAAAAAAACTTTTTTTTAAGATGTAATGTTTATCCACATAATATTCTTAGAAATAATAGAATTTTCTCTGGTGGAAGTAAGGGAGAAAGAATTCAAACAGGGATGACAAAGAGTTTTGGTAGTCCAGAAGGAAGAGCTGCTGTTATTAGAAAAGGAAAACCGATTTTTACTGCATATTTTTCAACAGAAAGTGCGATTTCTCAAGTTAGAGGTTTTTTTAAGAAAATTAGTCCAAAACTTCCTTGTAAAACAAAGATTGTTGTGGAAAAGTTGAGATGATTTACAACTAAACTTTGTCTTCTTTGTTCTACTTAAACCCCACAAACTTTAAATATAAACTGCTTTTCTTTTAATTAATAAAATTATAATCTTTAATATAATAATTAGAGATTCAGGGCTTAAGCTATTCATTAGCATAACATAAATCTTGATTTAATAATAAAAAATGATGCGAAAAAAAGAAGTGAATATGGATTTTTCTGACAAATATATAAGATGGTTCTCTCAATTAAATAGTAAAGATGTTCTTCTTGTGGGGGGAAAAGGAGCTAGTTTATCTGAAATGTATAATCATAAATTTCCAGTTCCTCTTGGATTCATGATAACTTCCAAAGCATTTGAGTTTTTTTTAGAAAAAGAAAAATTAAAACCAGAGATAATTAAGATTTTGAGTGTAGTTGATTTAGAAGATACTGCAGAATTAGAAAAAGCATCAAAACAAATTAGAGAGTTGATGGAAAGTAAAGAGCTTCCTAAAGAGCTTGAAGAAGAAATCATTGAAGCATATCATATCCTTAGTTCAGAAGATTTAAATGAAAACGAGATTTCTGAAAGTGCCTTGAATATTTTAAGAAATGCGCAAGAACCTATTTTTGTTTCTGTTAGAAGTTCTGCAACAAAAGAAGATTCAGCCGATGCAAGTTTTGCAGGGCAACAAGATAGTTTTCTTAATGTAAAAGGTAGTGATAGTTTGCTTGAGCATATAAAAAGATGTTTTTCTTCTCTTTATACTTCTAGAGCTATTTATTATAGAAATAAAAAAGGGTTTAAAGAATCAGAGACTTCAATTGCAGTTGTTGTCCAGAAAATGGTTGATTCTGAAAAATCAGGGGTTGTTTTTTCTAAAAATCCTATGGATTTAAGCGATGATATTATTGTTGAAGCTGTTTTTGGTTTAGGGGAAGGGATTGTTAGTGGGAGAATTCATCCAGATAATTATATTGCTACAAGAGATTTAAAAGTTAAGAGTGTTAAAGTAAGTGATAAGAAAATTGCAGTTGTTAGAAAAGGGAGTGGGGAAAATGCAATAGTTGATTTAAGTCCTACAAAGAGTAAGTCTCAAGTTTTGAGTAATGGGCAAATATTAAAACTTGCAGATTATGCTATAAAACTTGAAAAACATTATCAAAAACCACAAGATATTGAATTTGCAATTGAAGATGAGAAAGTTTATATTGTTCAATCTAGGCCAATCACTACACTTGAAATAAAACAGCAGATTGGGGAAATTGTTGGGAAACCTATTTTAGAAGGATTAGGTGCTAGTCCTGGCGTTGGTGTTGGTGTGGTTAAGATAATCAATAATCTTTCTGAATTGCATAAAATTGAGAAAGGGGATGTTTTAGTTACTAAGATGACTAATCCAGATATGGTGGTTAGTATGCAAAAGTCAGTTGCAATTGTAACTGATGAAGGAGGTATGACTGCTCATGCAAGTATTGTAAGTAGAGAAATGGGAATCCCTTGTGTTGTTGGAACAAGGCAAGCTACTTCTGTATTAAAAGAGGGAATGAAAATAACTGTTGATGGTTCTAATGGGAAAATTTATGAAGGAGAAGTTGCTGAAACATCTAAAGCAGAAATTAAACCAGTTGTTGAAACTAATAAAATTAAAATAAAAGTTATTGTGGATTTGCCGGATTTTGCTGAAAGAGCTGCTCAATCTAAAATTCATGAAATAGGATTATGTAGGTTAGAGGGGATGATTACTTCTTCTGGCAAACATCCTTTGTTTTTTGAAAAACAAAATGAATTAGAGAAGTATACTGCGGTTTTGAGTAAAGGTATTGGGAAGATTGTAGAGCATTTTCATAGTATTTGGATAAGGGCAAGTGATGTTAGGACAGATGAGTTTAGTTCATTAGAGGGAGCTCCTGAAAAAGAAATAAATCCTATGTTAGGGTTACATGGAATTAGATTTAGTTTAAAACATCCTAAAATATTAGAAGCAGAATTATTAGCTATTAAAGAAGTAGCAAAAAAACATCCTTCTAAAAAATTTGGAATTATGTTTCCTCAAATTATCTCTATTGAAGAAGTTAAAAAAGCAAAAGAGTATTTTGAGGCAGTTAAGGTTCATAATATGGAGTTTGGGGTTATGATTGAAACGCCTGCTGCAGTTCAGATTATTGAGGAGATTTGTTCTGAAGTTGATTTTATTTCTTTAGGAACAAATGATTTGACTCAGTATACTCTTGCTGTGGATAGGGGAGAAGATAAGGTTCAACATTTGTATAATGAAATACATCCTGCTGTTTTTTCTCAAATAGAAAAAGTTATTGATGCTTGTAAAAAAACCAAAACAGAATCAAGTATTTGTGGACAAGCAGGGAGTAATAAAGAGATGGTTGAATTTTTAGTTAAAAAAGGAATTGATTCTATTTCTGTTAATGCAGATGCTGGTTATGATATTTCTGTTTTAGTTGCTGAATTGGAAAAATCCTATGTCCCTGAAGAAGTTGAAGAAGAAAGAGTTGAGAATGTTAAAGAAGAAAAAGTATTAGAAGAAGTTAAAGAAGAAGTTAGAGAAGAGCCAGTAAAAAAAGAATTACCAAAGATAGATGAAGAGAATTGGAAAATTCCTGATGAAGACTGGAAAAGATTAACTCGGAAAGAAAAAAGAAAATTAAGAAGAAAGATGTTGAAAAAGAGAAAGAGAAAACAAAATGGGAATGAAAGTTTAGAACAAGATAGGCAAAGGCAACAGGATAATTTAATTGAAAAAGAAGATAATCTGGATAATGTTAAACAGGATTTGGAAAAAGAAAATTTTAATAATGTTAAACAGGATTTAGAGGAGGGTGTGGATGCAGGATTTAATAAGGGAGAGGTTACAGATAAGAAAGATGAAAATCAAGTAGTTTATTCTAGGGAATTTCCAAAGGATAAGTTAGAGAATTCTGAAAACTTGGAGGATTCTGAAGGTTTTTTAAGTAAAGAAAAAATACAAATTCCTGCTGAATTTGAAGAAGTAGAAGAAAAAGATTTGTCTGGGGAAATGAGGGAACAAGAGGGTGTTAAACCAATTGATAATTTGAATAGGATTGAGGATAAGGCAGAAGATATCCAAGAGGAGATTGAAGAAGAAAAACAAGAGAAAATACAGGAAAATGAAGCTCTTGAAGAGAGTATAGGATTAGGTGATGAGAATGTTGATAATGTTAAACAGGAGCCAGAGGTTAAAGAATTAGAAGATGAGGGGGAATCTAATTTAAATGAGGAAGAAGATAGAGGAGTTAGTGGAGAGCCTGTAAACCCTGAAAATATGGGTGTTTATAATCCTAATGAAGAATCAGATAATACTCCCCAAAAGATGGAATATAGGTTTGATGAGGATGATGAAGATATTTATAGTGATGTTTTTTAGAAATATTTAAATAGTAAGATATCTATAGATATCTATGGATATCAAACAAATTAATCTTAAATTGCCTGAGAATTTTGTTAATGCTGCTGAAAGTTATGCTAAAAATTTTGGATTTAGGAATATACAGGAATTAGCTGCTGCAAGCATGAGGGAAAAGATTTTTGAAAAAAATGGGTTTGATGAAACTTTTAGTGAAGAGGAAATAGAATTGGTTGATAGTTTAATTGGACTTTCAATAAAAAAAGGAGAACTTGTTTCTGAAGAAGAACTTAATAAAGTGCTTTTAGAATGAGTTATCGAATAAAATCATTAAATTTCTTTAAAAAACAAATTGAAAAGTTAGACTTTAAATCGAAAAAGATTATTTATGATAAAATACAATTAATAAAACAAAATCCTTATAGATTTAAAAGGATTCATTCAAAAAAATATTCTAAGGTTTTTAGAGTTAGATTTAGTATTAACAAAAAAGAAACAAGATTAATTTATGTTATTATAGATCCTAATATAATTCTGGTTTGTTTATTGGATAGAAAAAAGGGTTATAGGGATTTAGAGGGGTATTTAGGTAAGTTAAGAAAAGAGTTGGGTTTGTAAGGGTGTTTTTTAGATAATTTTATAAACTATAGTTGTTCTATAGTATAATGGTTACTACAATTCAACTTAATGAGCCTGTAAAAAGAGAATTAGATAGACTGAAGTCTGGGAAAGAAACTTATGAACAAATAATTCTTAATTTAATAAGGTGTGCAGAAGAAAATAAGAGGAAGCAAGAGGAATTGTTAATTGAAGGATATAAAGAGATGGCTGAAGAAAGCCTAAAAATAGCTAAAGAATTTGAAGCAATAGAGAATTTAGAGGAATGGGAATGGAATGAAAATGGAAATGAATAGGGGCGAGATTTTCCTTTCTAATTTGGACCCTATAAAAGGGTGTGAGCAAGGAGGCATAAGGCCGGTGTTGATTATTCAAAATGATTTTGGAAATAAGACAAGTCCGGTGACAATAGTTGCTTCAATAACTTCAAGAAAATATTTTAAGGAATATCCCACAAATGTTGAAATTAAAAAAGAAGATTCTGGATTAAGAATAGACTCAACAATACTTTTAAATCAAATAAGAACAATTGATAAAACAAGGATAATAAAGAAGATAGGTTCTTTAAATGAATTTATTATGAATAGAGTAGATTTAGCTATTAAAGTTAGTTTGGGGTTGATGGAGTGATGTTTTATTTTGAAGAGCATTGAAAAATTAGCTGATGATTGATTAAAGATAAGCAGTAGAAATTTGGCTTGCTGATAACATTGGTTGTTTCTTTTCTTTATAAGAACCATGAAAAGGTTCTGCACCTTTATATCCTTGAGATTGTCTGATTTGTTCTTGATAACTTCCAATTTTATAGTCTGTTTTAAATGGTGTGTAATTCATTTTTTTAATAATTTTAGTTATTTTTTTTATTTTCTCTCTTCTTGTCTAACACAAAAACCTAAATCACAATCTTGTCTGTTATCATTATATCTTTCACATCCTTGACATTCTTGCTCTAATTTGTAAGTTTCTCTAAGTTCTTCTGGTGTTAATGGATAAATCATTGTTTTCATTTTGATTTGTTTTTTACCATAGTAAAATTTCTAACTAATCTGCGAAACCCCCATTATATTGAAATTCTGCAAAACTAGCATTTGTCCAACTCCTAGATTGTATATGGTCACATATAGGTAAATGACGTCTTCCGGGAAGTTGGCCTAAACTTCTTTCATAATATTTTCTGTTTCTTTTTTCTTCCTTAGTTTCTCTTTTTCCCATATTTTGATAAGTATTTGTTAAAGATTCTAATTGCATTTGGGCGACAGCCCTATAATTTTCAGGTAAATCTGTACTTCCTATAACTAACCTAAATCCATCTAAATCATCAAATCTGCAAAAAACATTCATTGCTTCATCAAGATTTTCTTTTATAAGTGTTAGTTTATTTATTAAAGATCCTTTTATAATTGAATAATACCACTCAGTGTTTCTATCTCCAAATAAGGGATTCTCTGTTTTAAAATCTTTTAATGGGATGTATTTTGGTTCTTGTTTTTGGGTTTCCATTTTATTTATAAATAAAATTAGACTTTATAAATCTTACTAAGATGTTATTTGTTAGGGGTAACAATAGAAAGGTTTATGTCCCCCAAACCTTTTTAAATTTAACTGATTTAGATATTTTATGAACTATAAAAAGGGATTGGGGTTTGTATTGGTTTTTTTAGGAATTTTTGTAATAATTATTCAGCCATTTTCAATTACTGGTGCTGTTATTGATGTTTCTTCAAGTGTTTCTAAGATTTGGTTTGGGATTGGGATTGTGTTGGTTATTGGTGGTGGGTTGTTGGTGGCTTGGGGGAGAGAAGAAGGGGGGCTTGCAACTCTTGTTGGGAAGGAGCCTGAAATAAAAGAGCTTCCTTATAGTCTTACTTCTGCTTTAAAGGAAGGTATTTCTGAAAGTGAAGCAAAAGAATTATTATTAGAATTAAATAAAAAAGCAGAGTCTGGGGAATGGATAGTGTTGAAACAATTTACAGTAGCACCGGCTAAAAGTCCTAGATATTCTCATGGAACTTCTTCATATAGTTATTGGGGGCCTGAAGAATATAAAGGACTCTCTGGAAAAAAATTAGAAGGATTATATAATCAGGGTAAAATAGGAAAAACTCATGAGATTGTTAGGGGGAGTGATGTTTATGATATGAAAAATAAAAGAGCTTCTATTCCTCCAAAAGGCTCTCGGGTTCTTCATAGGCATTGGGAAATAGGGCAGGTATATCGTAAAAGAAGAGAGGGTAAACCTTAATTATTTAAGCACCCTTGAATAAAGATATAAATCTTCTCTATTGGTAGTGTGATATTCTCTATTTTCTGGATCATGTAATTGTCCTATAAAATTAAAAGCCCCTCTTAACCATTTAAAATTATCTCTTTCTTCAAATTTAGGATCAATTTCTTTAACTTTTCTTTCAATTTCTAAACCTTTTTCATATAATAATTGAATAGAACATCTTTTGCTATGAGTATGCCTAAAAAATTCTCCTAAAGTTATCTCTAATTGTTTTATTTTATCTTTCTTTTCTTGATCTTTATTATCTTGTTCCATCTTCTAAAATCATAATTTTATGTTATTTATCCTTTTCTATTTAAAAGGTGGAAATTGGTTTTTAAAGCTTTGCTTTTTGTCACCACTACTAAATTACATATAACAGAAAGATTTATAAAGGATTTATGCTTATGAATAGTAAGAAAAA
>JAFCDM010000039.1 GCA_017609695.1 Candidatus Pacearchaeota archaeon
TTTCATTTTTAAAATTTGAATATAAATTTCCAGCAACAATTAGTTTATTTTTTATAATAATTGTTTGTTTGACAATTATTTGGAAATCAAAGAGATAAAATGCGTTTTGCAATAGCTTATGGAAAAGATGACCCCGCAGGAACAAACATAGTTCAACAATTAAAAAAAATAAGTTTTACACCCCAAATACCAATTATAAAATTAAAAAAACATCCTATTTATTCTGAAAATATAGATAAAACTCCGGAATTTAAAAATATAGATTTTATTATATTTGCATCAACACATCGTTCAGAAAAAAATCAAGCATCCCTTTCATTACATGCTCCAGGAAATTGGAGAGATGCAAAACTTGGGGGAAAACAAGGAAAAATATGTCCAACCTCTGCCCAAGTTTTAAAATATCTTTTTCAAAATCTAAATAAAATAGCAGAAGAAACAGGAGTTACTCAAGGGAAAGCTGAAAGAAGAAAACCGTTAGGTTGTCTTGTTTATGAGATAACTTTAGAATGCACACATCACGGCCCATTAATAAAAACCCCTTGTTGTTTTATTGAAATAGGGAGTGGAGAAAAACAATGGAAAGACAAAAAAGCAGGAGAAATAATTGCAAAAACAATACTTTCAATTCAGAATTATAAACCAAATAAAAAAGATATTCCAGCAATTGGGATTGGAGGCCCACACTATTGTCCTAGTTTTAATAAAGTTCAATTAAACAGCAATTATGCAATAAGCCACATCATCCCACAATATGTTTTACCTTTAACAGAAAACATGGTAAAACAAGCAGAAAAAAAAACAACAGAACAAATCCCAGAGATTTTAATTGATTGGAAAGGTTGTGGAAATTCAGAACAAAGGCAAAATATTATAAAATTATTAGATGATTTAAATCTTAAGTATAAAAGAACTAAGGGGATTGGAAAAGATTAATTGGGTAAAAAATCAATATCTTATAAAAAATTATAAGGGATTCTACTGAGATTTACATCCAAAGCTCGATTCTTCATTAAGATTCCAGTTAAAATTTGTAATATCAAAAAAATAAAACAAGAAAACCTTAAATAACTTAAAATATATGATTAATTATGGAAAAGAGGGGTGTTGAAAAAGTTTCTATTGTTAAATGCAATAGTTATGAACAGAAAAAAGTTGATAAAGCAATTGAAAAAGCTTTAAAATTAATCGAATTTGATTTTTCTAAATATAAAAATAAAAAAGTTTTAATTAAACCAAATGTTGTAGGGGTTTTTCCAAAAAAACAAATTGCAACAACAACTAATCCTTCACTTGTTGAGGCTGTTTGTAAAATTTTAAAGAAAAATAATTGTAAGATTTTTATTGGAGATTCTCCATTTACGAATCCGGAGGAGTCGTTTAAAGCAAGTAAAATTGATAAAATAGCCAAGAAATATGGTAAACTAATCATTTTTGAATTAAATAAACTAATTAATATCAGGGATAAAAAAGCAAAAGTTTTAAAAAAAATTCCAATGTCTAAGTTTCTTAAAGATGCTGATTTAGTTATTAATATGCCTAAATTAAAAACTCATACCTTAACTAAATTTACAGGAGCTGTAAAAAATCTTTATGGAGTTATTCCTGGTGGTTTAAAACAAAGAACTCATCTAAAAGCAAAAGGAGATGAAAAATTTTCTAATGTGCTAGTGGATATTTATCAGAATGTTATGCCTGAATTAACTATCATGGATGGTGTTATTGGGATGGAAGGAGAAGGTCCTACTTCTGGTGAGCCTATTAAATCTAATTTAATTATTGCTTCTAAAAATGGGATTGCTTTAGATATTGCTGCTTGTAAAATAATTGGGTTAAACCCTAAATCTGTTTTTACAACAAAAGAAGCAATTAAAAGAAAAATTTATCCTAATTTTAAATTCATTCCTGTAGGAGATAAATTTCCTAAATTTAAATTTGATATTCCTGGTTGTGAAGAGAAAAAACAAACAAAAAAAATGCTTTGTAATATGTTTAAAGAAAGACCTATCATTTGCAACACAAAAAAATGTGTTAAGTGTGGATTATGTGCAAGAAAGTGTCCTGCTCATGCCATAACTCTTAAACCATATCCTGTTATTGATACTAAAAAATGTATAAGATGTTTTTGTTGTATTGAGATTTGCCCACAAGATGCATTAAGTTTAAAACCTGATAAAAAAGTTACAAAAGCTATGAAAAAGATTTCAAAATAATATTCTTTTTTTGATTTTAAATAGTAGAGTTTAACCTAAACCAAAATAGGTTTATCTAAATGATACAAAACTCCAAGAGCAATCTTTCCATTTTTAGAATTATAATCCCATTCTCCAGCAAGTTTTTCTGCAATCTTTAAATCCCTATTATCTTTTATCTTATACATTAATTTATCTTTAGCATTCATATCTTTATTAAAGATTAAACAATCTTGAATAATTTCAACAAAACTACATCCTTTATGTTTAATTGCTTTACCTAAAACTTCTGCAGTATGATTTATATCACGAGCATTACAACGAGCAATAAATGTTGCATTACTTGCTAAGGCAATTTTAATTGGATTCAACGGCCTAATTTTTTCCCCTTGCGGACTTGCTTTACTTACATATCCTTGTTGGCTGGTTGCTGTTGGTTGTCCAGTTGTAAGAGAAAAACTTTGATTATCATGAACAATAATCACCATATCTGGATTATAATTTAATGCATGAATAAAGTGAGCTATCCCCTCATCATAATTCCCTCCATCTCCAATAAAACTTAAAACTTTAAGATTAGGGTTCCCTAATTTAATACCTACACCTGTTGCAACACTTCTTCCATGTAATCCATAAATCCCTGATAAATTCAAGTAATCATATATTTTAGCATTACACCCAATATCTGTAGTTATTACAAAATCAGTTTGTTTTAATCCAGAACCAATAATTGCTTTTTTCACACTTTCTAGTATCATAAAGTTTGGACATCCTGGACACCAGGTTATAGTGTTTGTTGTTGATAGTTTGTTAGTCATCTTTTGTTTTATTCCACCAAAAGGTTTAAATATTTTAAATATTTAATGTTTTTGTAAGAGTTGCCTGGAGGAGCTGTGTGGATGTCTTTTTGACTTTAAAGCACAGCATAATCGGGATTTGCATCTTTAAATGCCCACTCTTACTATCCTTTTTTAAATTTGAATAATATATTTTCAATCATCTCTTTTGTAATAATTTTCTCTGCAAATTTTCTTTTTCTAAAACTTCTTAAGGCGATATTATGAGCAGAGGATATTTTTTCATCTCCTTTTCTTGGAATTATTTTTATGTCATTAAGATAGTTATTTTCTTTAAATAAAAAGGGAAACAATCTTTTAAGTCTTCTGAAATTAACATCCTTACAAACTTTGATTTCCTTAACATCTTTTAAAAAATCTTTAATACAATAATAAATCATTATACAATGAATTTTCTCAATTAAATCAGTAACCTGTCCTTGATATTTTTTAATAATATCTTTTTTATCTTTACTTCTTAGATAAACACTTTTTTCAATTCCATTATTTCTTCTAAAACCAAGTGCAGAATCGTAATTTAGTTGTTGTATTTGTCCGCTTATGTCAATCTCTATTTTTTTCTTCTCCATCCTCCTTTTTCCATAATACCTAAAACTTCATCTAAACTTAAAGGATTAGGATTTTCATCTTCTAATTTTTTCATTAACTCATCTGAATATAATTTTGAAGGATTCCCAGTTCTCCATAATTCTTGATGCCCATATCCACAAGTGCATATCCCTGCTTCTGGAACTCCATAATTATCTAAACTTGCATATATACTACAATCTCCATCATGTCTTGTTTTTGTCATTTTTTATTTTTTTTAACCTCCATTTCAGGAAATGCCACACTTCTAAATTTACATTTTACACATTCTAGTAATCCTATTTTTCCTCCAGCAACATCAACTATTTGTGTGTTTTTACATTTTGGACAAAAGCGAATTTTCATCTTTTTATTATAAAATAAAACATTATTTTTAAATTAAACCCTTATATTAATATTAGTAACCTCTAAAAAGTTACAACAATACAAAACTTTATAAATCAATAAATATAACAAAATTATATAAAAAAAACATCTTAATTATAAAAATGGATAAGATAATTATAACAAAGAAAATCGCAAAACAAGGAAACAATTCTATAATAGTTATTCCTAAATGTCTTAAAGAAATTCTGCAACCTGGAAGCGTTGTTAAAATTGAAATAACTAATCTTCAATTAAATAATGAGAGCAAGAAGAATTAAAATGAAAATAAATGAAAAATTAACTTATAAAGACTTGGATTTCCCAACATTTGTTGGTTCAAGAGAAGCAATGAGACTCAAAACCTTTAATGAAAATGGTGAAGAAAAGCAGATTGTTGTTCCTTTTCATGATATACCAAAAGCAGCTGTTTTAGGAGGAATTTCTTTTTTAAATATTGGAGATACAAGATGTGGAAAAAGCCAGTTAATGAGAGATATTCATAGGCATTATTTTGGTGGGGGCTCTGACCAAGGAGGAAAATCAAATTGGAATGTAGCAAGAAATGATTTTAGCTCTGAAGCTTTTTTTATGACAATAGACCAATCAAAAGTAGGTGAAGGAAAGGGAATGCTTTGTGAATCCAGGGTTCCAATAGAAAAAAGAATCAGAGCTTTATGTAATATTGTAGATGAATTAAATCTTGCTATACCTGAGATTCAGGTAGAGTTTTTTGGTATAGCAGAAGGGGAACACAAGGGAACAAGATTAGGTGAAAAAGGATACCATTTATTTATTGCTTCCTGTAATATTAACAGAGTTAATGGAGATTTTGCAGGAACTTCACAAATAAACAGAGCATTGTTAAATAGATTTGGAATAACCCTGGATTTTGATTTTTTTAAAAGAACAGATGACGATGATGATGTCTTATCACAAAGGTCAGGAAGAGAGCAAGCACCTATTAGAGATATTTCTAGTAAAATAATGGATGCCTATAAAGAAATTACAAAATCTTCTTGTGAAAGAGAGCCTTGGCTTGAAGCTTATCTAAGGATGTTTTCTTCAGGACTTGATTATTGCCATAAGGATTCAGATAATTTAAAAAAGAAAGCATGGCCTTCAAATTGTGGGACCTGCAGTGAAGCTGGAAAAGATTTATGTTCATTAGTAAAACAATCAAATACAGGAACTATCCAGCTTCTTAAAAGATTTGCAAATTCAGTTAATTACTTAATTCAATTAAAACATGACAAAGTTAATGTAGACCCTTTTAATTTAGCATTAGAATCTTTTAAATTTACAACTTATCATGGCAATCTTAATGCAGTAGAAACTTTTTCAAAATATGGAGGAGAAGACCAAGAGCAAATGAGGGATACTGTTAGGAGAATAAGAGAGAAGATAATGCCTGTAAAACCTTATATTGATCTTGCTGTAGATTCTGCAGTTAAGGGAGTTTCAGAAACAAGGTTTATAGAATTAGATGGAGAACAAAGCAAAGAAATAGAGATTTATTCAGAGAAATTAAATAAAAAATTAGAATCTTTAAAATCAAAAAGAGGATTAAATTATCGAGTTGTAGACCCTTTTGATAGAGATTTTGCAAGAACAAAAGGAATAAGAATTGATTGGTTTAAAGGTTATTTAAATTCAATTGCAAATTTTTATATTCAAAATCAAAAATGCCAAACTTCATAAAACCATATCTTCCAAGAAGAAACTTAATAGAAATAGCTGAAAGCATGCCTGTAAGAAAAGCTAAACCAAAAGGAGAAAATAAAGAAAAACAAAAA
>JAFCDM010000040.1 GCA_017609695.1 Candidatus Pacearchaeota archaeon
TATAAGTTTTATTTATGCCAAAAATAGGCAAATCACTAATTTCAGTATAGTTACAAGCTAAACTTTCAGTTTTATTAAAACCAAACAAAACACTTCTTAAATCAACATCTTCCCCAAAACTCCAATTTAGATTAATATCAATAGTGGTATTATCCTCAGAGATATTATAATCCAAAACATCAAATATAACTCCTTCTTCCTCAAAATCCCATTTCAAAGTTCCTAATTCACCTTTTAAATCTTCTTTTGGAAAATAAGATACTTTTCCTAAAATAAATAAAACAACCCAACTTAAAATCAAAACAATCAAAACAATCAAAAAAATAATTAATAATTGATATTGAACAGTTTTTTTTATTTTTTTATTAAAAATTACTTTCTTTTTAACACTACTCTTTTTTTTCATTAAACAATAAATATCATCAACTTTAAAAACTTATTTAGTGTTTTATAATAAGAATAAATTTTTATTTAATCCTATAAAATGAAACTTAGTCAAACAAAAAAAGAGAAGATTCTAGAACAGATTTTACTATTTCTTTATAACACATTTCCCAACCAACCATTTACAGCAGAAATAGCAAGAGAAATAGCAAGAGATGAAGAATATATAAAAAAATTACTTTTTGAATTAAATGAAAAAGGATTGGTTGTTAGAATCAGAAAAAATAAAAAAGGGCAAATCTTTACAAGAAGATTAAGATGGAGACTCAGTAATAAAGCTTATGAGGCATATAAAGACCACCAATAATTTTAAAACATATTTTCTTTAATCTAAATCTTTAAATAAATTCTTATTATAATTTTAAAATGGACCAAGAAAAAATAAAAAGGGCATTTGTAAAAGTTAAACAAGATATAGATTTTTTAGCAGACGAAATTAAGAGTTTGAACCAAGAAATTAAAGAAATAAAACAGATTTTAACTAAATTTAATACTCCAACACATTCGACACAAACTTCGACACATCCTGTGACTTCGACACAAACTTCGACAGTTCGACAGGAAATAGAGGGGTTAAGAAACCCAAATTTAAGTATCTCCATAGGAAATGAAGGGGCTTCGACAGACAGACAGACAGACAGACAGACAGACAGCTTCTGAAATTTTAGACTCTTTAGATAAATTAAAAAAGGAAATTAGGTTCAAATTTAAAAGAATTACCCCTCAAGAGATGAGTGTTTTTTCGACGATATATCAGTTAGAAGAGCAGAACCCAGACCATACAAACTATAAAAAAATATCAAAAACTCTTAAATTAAGTGAAAGTTCTATTAGAGATTATGTCCAAAGAATGATACACAAAGGGATTCCTATAAAAAAGAAGAAGATAGCAAATAAAAAGGTAATTTTATCCATATCTCCAGAACTAAAGAGAATAGCTACACTTTCTACAATAATACAGCTTAGAGAGCTTTAAACAACTAAATTAGAGCATCTCAGGACAAAGATTACTTCAAAACCTTTATTTTTCAAAAAGCTTCTCATATTTTAATAGTTATTCGTTATAACGATTTTAATACAATCCTAATTAGATTTAATCTCTTCCAAAACCCTATCTTTAAGGAGATTAACTCTTAAAAAAGCTAAATTTAAGGGGTTTAGGCTTTAATACACAAACTCTCACATTAAAAACTTTAAATCTCTTATTTTTAACTCACTTTTCCATATATCATACTTAAACAATAAAAAACTATGCTTTTCACTCACTTTTCCATTAAACTTTCCCTTAGGAAGCTAGTTAGCATAAAAATCCTAAAACATATAACTCTCACTTTTCAAGTTTTTTCACTCTTTTTTATGTTTTACTTTATCAGGTATAAACACCCTTTTCTTATTATTTTCTGAAACTACTTCTTCTATTAGACTCCCATTTTTCTGTTTTATACTATTAATCTGCCCCCTAATTGTTGCTTTTCTTTTACCTAACATAGCTGCGAGATCCTCATAACTCAATTTCATATCAGAGTTCAATAAAACAAAAATAATTGCCCTCTCAGTTGTTGATAAATTGTCCAAAAATACTGTTTGAACACCTGTTTGAACACTGTTTAAAACACCCTTAAACAGTGTTTGTTTATTAAACAGTGTTTGTCGCTGTTTAAACACCGGCCTTTCACCAACAATTGAGAGTATGTTTTTAACATTTTCAAGCTCGTCTTTTATCGTCGTTAACTCCTCATTTAAAACAAAAATTTGATCTTTTAATTCAGAATTCTCTTTATCAAGGTGTTTAATCCAAACACCAACATCATGAATATCCTTCTTTGCACTGTTGAAGCCTGTTTGAACAGCCTGTTCAAATTGATTAAATTCCTCTTTTTCAACTTTTCTACTAAAAAACCAACCCATATATATTTTAAAAAAACAGGATTTATAAAGCTTTGTACTAACTAAGCGGTCAAATCTCTTTTATCGTCGTTAAAATCATATAAATTAAGTCATAAAAACAACAAAAAAACATAAAAAAATCAGAGAATTTAATAAAAAAACAAAAAATTTAAGATCCAAAAAAATAAAAAACCTGTTTAAAATCATAAAAAACCTGTTTAAACACCCCTCAAACACCTTAAAAATCCTTTAAAAACCACTAAAAACAGCAAAAAAAAATATCCAAAATTTCACCCCCGTTCTTAAGCAAAAAACGCTTAAGGATTTCACTACATAACTAAGCAAAAAACGCTTAAGAATTAAGCAAAAAACGCTTAAGAAACCCCCTTAACGCGTTTTTTGTTAAGAAATTGAATTTTAATAAAAAACAAAATAATAAGCTTTAAATACAAAAAAAACAAAGATATTTTAATTAAAAAAGAAGATCAGAAAATTTATAAGAGATTAAAGAATGGCCTTAGAGATTCAAAAAATTTTGAGTAAGGGCCTATTAGCAGGACTAGTAGTCAGTGCATTATCATTTTTTGTAAAGATAATACCATGTACTACTTCCCCAGTTATTGCTGAGCCTAAATATAATTGGGGTTTTTGCAAGCTTCAAAATCCTTTTAAGGAACAGCTTGTAGGAATCAGCCAAAAATTTTATAGCTCATTCACAGACCCTATGGCAGGATTAATTATCCAATTTATCATAGCTTTTGCTATATTCACCATAATCTTTACGTTTTTCCATAAAAGAAAAAAGAGAAAAATCTTAGATTTAACAAAATAATCAAATAAAACAAAAACATCCAAACATAATCAAATATCTCAAAACCTAAACAACCAAAAATAAATAAAAGTGAGACTTAAAACACATTAAAATGAAACACAAACATCCCCCAGAACATGCATTAGTCCTTGCAGGACTATTAATAGGTATTGGTTACGGGCTTTATGTAGATAAAACAGCCACTTGGACTTTAATTGGTCTAGGAATAGGGATTGTTGCATCAGTGATAGTGGGAATCATCAGGAAAAACAAATAAAAAAAGCTTTTCTAAGGGAAAAAGAGGTGATTTTAGAGGTCTCTGTGTGATTTAGTATATTCTTTCTAAGATATAAATGTTTAAAAACCAAAACCTTTAATTAAAAATATGGCAGAATATGAAATTAAAAAAATAAAATGTCCACACTTACTGGATCCACTCTCTAAGGTCCCTACATTTCCAGAAATTTTTGTATGCTTTGACCAGAAGGGTAACCCAACAGGGATAATGTGTGATGATTTTAAAGAAAATAATGAGCTTCCATGTAGGGGTACGCACCAATGTTTATGAGAAATGGAAAAAAATTTAGGGAAAAATCAACCTAAATAAGCCTTAATTCTCCTCAAAACACCTAAAAACCACTTTTATGTGTAAAAACTTCGCACAAGGAACATTAGCAGTAGTTCGCATTTTTTTGTGTACGAACGGGATTTTTTAGAAATTTAATCTTTTTAAGGCAGATATTTATACATCCCAAATCTAACCATCTCTCCTATTGCAGCATAAACATATAACCCAGAATTAACCAAAAAAGGATTTTTGTTATCCTCTAATGAATGAGACATAGCCCTACAAAAAGAAGTAGGAATAAAAACAAAATCTAAAATTTTTAAAAGTGTTTTTGTAACCATTTTTTATTGAACCCCCCAATCTTTTTATAATTATGTATACCGAAATCAAAAACCAAAAAATATACTAATTAAATTTAATGCAGGAAGTTTTAAGCATTGATAAAAAGTTTTAGAATATGTAGTGTAGTGACTAAATATCAATGATTTTTAGAATTTAGATGGATTGTAGTGGGTAATATTGGTTTTTAATTTTCAGTTTTCTTTTTAATTTTTATAGTTTTTCCTTCAACTTTAATATCTAAATCCTCTCCCTCTTTAAATCCCGCTTGTTTTATTATTTTTGGGGGGATATTAACCATAAACTTAAAATAATCTTTATCCCTATGTTTCCTTAAAAACCTTTTTTGTAATTTCATAAAAGAATAAATGCAAGGAGGTTTATAAATTTTGAGGCACCGAAAGATTTAAATAATTGAGGCACCTAATAATAAGATGGAAAAGTTTATTTGTCCTAATTGTGGGAAAGATACTTTAAAACATGCTAAAGGGTTATGTACCACCTGTTACAAAAAATTAGTTTGGAAACCCAAGAAACATAAATGTAAAAAATGTGGCAGGACGCTCCCACACCATGCTAAAGGGTTATGTGGGGGGTGTTATAATGCTCTTTTTCATTTGGATTATAATAAAAACCGAAATTATGAGAAATATCATAATATTAAATCAGAATTGTATAGAGAAATAACTCAAAAATGCCTAATTTGTGGGTTTAGCAAGGTAGTGGAATTACATCATTTAGATAATAATCATAAAAATAGTTTAAAAGAGAATTTTATTGGACTTTGTCCAAATCATCACAAAATGATTCATATCCAAAAGTTTAGAGAAGAGGTTTTAGAAGAAATAAACAAAATACTAAAAACACAAAAAGAATTCAGTTAAGACCTAAATGTTGCATAACTTTCAAAACCCTTATCCCATACCTTTAAATACCTCTTAAAACTCTTTTTTCTACCTATAAAACTAGGATAGAAGAATAGTAGAATGGAGGAAAAGTAGAATAGAATATGGAAGATAGAGAAATGCATAAGGCAACTTGTTCTGACTGTGGAGCTGAATGTGAAGTTCCTTTTAAACCAGAAAAAGGTAAACCAGTTAGGTGTCAAGATTGTTTTAGAAAAAACAAACCCCAAAGATCTAATAGGGGATTTGGAGGCAATAGAGGATTCAGTGGTAATAGGGGATTTGGAGGAAATAGAAGATTCGAGAGAAGACCAAGGGAGATGCATAAAGCGATTTGTGCAGAATGTAAGAAAGAATGTGAAGTCCCTTTCAAACCTACAGAAGACAGAGATGTTTTTTGCCAAGAGTGTTTTATGAAAAGAAAAGACTCAGAATTTGGTGGTGAATCTGCGAAAGACACTGAAAAAACAGAAAGCGAATCCAAAGAAAACTTAGAAGATTTTTAATAAAGGTATAAAATTACCTTTTTATTATTTTTATTTTTTATTATTTTTATAAAATTCCTTCTTCAGAATTTGTTTTTTCAGGAGCGGTTTGAACAGAAAACTCAAGAGTTGATTTTCCCCTAATTTTTGGATTTTTAGAATTAGCCTGACTTAATAAGGCTTTTAAACGATAATATGTTTCAGGTTTTATAGGGATTTTCCGAGATATAGGCCCACCAGAAAGCCCGGCATTCTTTCCAAGACCCATTTCATACTCTAAATTTAAAATCGCATAATAACAAAGACATCTACTATTTTCAAATTCTTCTATAAGAGTTATTCCAGCCCTCACTTGTAAATTTGGGAATATCTTTTCTTGCTCGGATTTTTCAGTACCCATCTTATAACAAGATGGCCATCTCTTTTTAAAGATTTAGTTTGTTTAGAATATAAATGTTTGATTTCACAACCCAAAATTTTCAATAAAATCTTCAATAACCCGATATTCCTCTAAAAAATCATTACCTTTTCTTGTTAATGAAAATGTTTTCTTTTCTTTTTCATCAATATCTAATTTAATAAATCCTTTAGATATTAATTCATTAATATATTCTTTAAACATTTGAGGAGATAAGTTAGAAGCATATAATAGCCGAGTTGGTTTTATATTCCGATTATTCCGAATAGATTTCAAGATATCTTTAATTACATCTAATCTTTCCCTTTTTCTAGCCATTTTTATTAATTAGACTCCCTTCTGCCTTTTTTTGTTAATTTATTCACTCCATATAAAAATATCAAAAAAATGAGCACATTAATTATATAAATATTACCTATCCACCTTAATCTCCAACCCAAATAAGAAGAAAAAACAAAATTCAAAACCCAGGCAATAAAATTTAACAGCATAACTACAAAATATAATTTAAGAAACTTGTATTGTTTTTTACCAATGGAATAATTATCATAAGCAATTATACTTGCAAAAAAGAATAGTATTATTTGTGAGAAAAACATGAAATTATAAGATTTCCACAAAGAATCTAAAACTACAATTATGATGGCTAAGACATAAAAGATAAATATCTTAAAATTAAATAAAGAACTTACATTTTTAGAATTTTCAAATCTTTTCCATAAAAGACTATAAAGCAAAAAAAATCCACCCATAATCATAAAAAATTCAAAAACCATTTTCATTGAGAGATAATATAGAGGGTATGCAAGCAAGAACCTAATTGCAAAGGCAACACCATAAAAAAGAAAAGCATTTCTAAAATACCGAATTCCTTGATAAGAACTTAATCTAAATAATCTATCTGTTTTAATTACAATCACTAAACAGATAAACACAATTACAATCGAATAAAAAAGTCTTAATAAATCTTTATTCTGTGCAACAAAATTATATAATTCAGAGTACATTATTATTGGAATTTTTTTTAGTTATTTAAATGTTTATATATCCAGATATAGAGGATTACTCTATATATTATATATTTATCTTTACTTCTGACGCTTTATAAACAATTTTTCTTTAATTAATCCATAAAAGGAGGAAAAATTATTCATATTTTTGTTTTTTGAGTACAACAATGGTTAAAGAAACTTTTATCAACAAAATGATGGCTGAATTTCAAATATCTGAGATTAAAGTTGATTCAACTAATGGGGAAAGCTCTCTCTTTTTTCTAACCCCAAATTGCTTTTGCTTTCAAAAAACATTAAAAATCGAAATAGAGGTTATAGAATGAAAGATCAAGACCCCCCTTAACAAATTAGAAAATAAGTAAACGACTGAAATCAGGCTTTGTTAGGATGTTATTTCATATGTCAAGGCAGTCTAATAACAAGGCCTGATTTATTTTAATATAATATAAATTAAAATACCTGTCTATTTATAAAACTTTCTTATAAATCAGAGTTCTGAACCCCAAATCTCTAAACAATTTCCACAACCAATGCAATCTCCTTCTTTATCTTTTTTTATATCAACAACAAGGTATGATTTTTGATTAGTTTGCACAAAGCCCACACCCTTTACATTCTTCTTGATTAATTCTTACTTCAAATCCACTCATGATAAAAATAAAAACTTTTTTTATTTAAACAAACATATAGGGTAGAATATAGATTCTAAAACCAAAACCTTTTAAAGAAGTTCGCACTATCAAAAGAAAAGAATATGGACCAACAAGAATTTCTTAAAAACCTTGAAACAGAAATTAAAAT
>JAFCDM010000041.1 GCA_017609695.1 Candidatus Pacearchaeota archaeon
AGAAAACAAGTAAAAGAAATAAAAAAAGAATATGAAGATGCACAAGAAAAAATAAAAAACTTTAAATCAAGATTTGATGGAGGAAATATTAGGATATTATATGCATTATCAGAAGTGCAAGAACAATTTGGAGAATCAACTTGTTATAAACATGATTTAATTTTCCTAATTCCTGAAAAACAAAAATTTTATGAATTAGAAAGCTTAATGATGGAATATGGAGAATCTTTTTTTGAAAAGCCTTCAAGGAGTTTTTCACATGGTCTTTTTTATATAACTGGAACACCTAAAAAAGATAAAAAAATAAATTCTTCAGGTGAGAAGATTTTAAAGGAATTAGGGATAAATTTTGTCAAATATTTTTTTCAATTACCAATCGGTGGTTTTAGATAAATCATACATTTGCGAAGATTTAAAAACCTATTTTCTAACTAATATTTATAAGTTAATTGATAACTAATGGTTTATAAAACATAAACTACAAAAATAAACTAATAACTTATAAAATAGAAAAGTTATAGGGGTTAAGCTTAAGCAAGCTGATTTCAAAACTTCTCTTTTAATAAAATTCCAGAAAAAATAAGATTATTAGCTTACTAAAAACATAAAATGGGACTTAGAAACGCAACAAAATTAATGAAAAATAGAAGAAAATTTAGATGGAAAGATAGAAAATACAGAGTTAGGACTCTGAATTTATTTGCAAAATCAGACCCTTTAGGTGGAAAAAATCAAGCTAAGGGAATTGTTACTGAAAAAGTTCAAAAAGAAGCAAAACAGCCAAATTCTGCGATGAGGAAATGTTGCAAAGTTCAGTTAATTAAAAATAGTAAAATTGTAACTGCTTTTATTCCTGGAAATTTAGCTCAAAAGTTTATTGATGAACATGATGAAGTTGTTATTGAAAGAATTGGGGGAAAACAAGGAAGAAGTAAAGGAGATATTCCAGGAGTTAGGTGGAAAGTTATTAAAGTAAATGATCAACCTCTTGCAAGATTATGGTCTGGTAAGATTGAGAAGGGGAGAAGATAAAATGGAAGAACAAACAAATTATTCTATTGATAATGTCATTGGTCTTTCTGGAATGGCTGCTGGATTTTTCGGGATGATAAAGGGAGATATTATAGATGATACTAGTTTGTTTTTAACTGGGACTGCAACTTATTTGTTATCCTTTAGTTATTATTGTTTTGCTAAAAGCAAATTTAATAGAATAAAGAAAAAATTAAATTAAAATGGAAGAACAAACAACACAATTTGAAGAATTAGAAGCACAACAAAAGCAAAATCAGTTTAAACTCTTTGGGATTTATGATGTTTCTGATATTAAGGTAGAAGACCCTGGAATGAGGAGATATATTAATCTTGAACCTAAATTAGTTGTTAAAAGTCAAGGGAGAATTAGAGAGAAATTTTCAAAGGGAAAGATTAATTTAATTGAAATTTTTGCAAATTTGATTGCAGTTCCTGGACATAGAGGAAAAAAACACAAGATACAAACAAAATGGAAAACAGGAAAATATTCTCAAAATATGAAGATAGTTCTTGATTGTTTGAAAATTATTGAAGAAAAAACAAAACAGAATCCTATTCAAGTTTTAGTTAAAGCTCTTGAAAATGCAGCACCAAGAGATGGGGTTACTGTTATTGAATATGGTGGAGCAAGATATCCTCAGGCAGTTGATGTTTCCCCCCTTAGAAGAGTTACAATGACTTTAAGGCACATTGTTCAAGGAAGTTATGATAAATCTTTTAATAAAAAAACAAAGATTATACAGGCCTTAGCTAATGAGATTATTAAAGCTTATAATAATGATACTGATTCATATGCAATGGCTAAGAAAAATGATTCTGAAAAACAGGCAGATAGTGCTAGGTAAAATTCTAAAATGGCAAAGAAAGAAACATCATTAGATAAAATAAAGAAGCTTATTGATAGTCAGGACAATATTAGAAATATTGCTACTTCTGCACATATTCACCATGGTAAAACTGCTTTAACTGATAATCTTTTAGCTGCTGCTGGACTTATGGCAGAGAAATTAGCAGGAGAGTTAGAGGGGGGTATGGCTACTTGGCAACATGCTGATGAACAAGAAAGATTACTAACTGTTGATGCTGCAAATGCTTCTATGGTTCATGAATTTGGAGACAAGGAATATCTTATTAATCTAATAGATACACCTGGACATGTTGATTTTTCTGGTAATGTTACAAGAGCAATGAGAGCTATTGATGGAACTATTGTTTTAGTTTGTGCTTCAGAAGGGATTATGCCTCAAACAGAAACAGTTATTAAACAAGCTTTAAGAGAAAGAGTAAAACCTGTTCTTTTTATTAATAAAACAGATAGGTTAATAACAGAATTAAAATTAGGGCCTGAAGAAATGCAAAAAAGATTTGTTAAGATAATTGATGATTTTAATTTATTAATAGAGCAAATTGCTGAAAAAGAATATAGAGAAAAATGGAAAGTTAGTGTTGCAGATGGGAGTGTTGCTTTTGGAAGTGCAAGAGATAATTGGGCTATGTCTGCTCCATTTATGAAAAAAAAAGGAGTTAGTTTTAAAGATGTAATTGATATTTATAGTAAAGAAAAAGATGAAAGAGAAAAATGGGTATGGGAAAATGCTCCGGTTCATGAAGTTTTATTAGATATGGTAATTAAGCATTTGCCAAGCCCAATAGAGGCTCAAAAATATAGGATTCCTAAAATTTGGCATGGAGATAAAGATTCAGAGTTTGGGAAGGGATTGATTAATTGTGACCCTAAAGCAGAACCAGCATTTGTAATTACAAACATTATTATTGATTCTCGTTCTGGAAAAGAAATTTGTGCTGGAAGATTATTTTCAGGAACATTAAAGGCAGGAATGGATGTTTATCTTAATACTGAGAAGAAAAAACAAAAGATTCAACAAATACTAGTTTATAACGGAATAAAACCTGAACAATTAGAGGAAGTTAGTGCTGGAAATGTTCTTGCTATTTCTGGGATTGTTAGTGAGGCTGGAGAAACAATAACCACAAAACCAGAAGAAGCATTTGAAAATATAAAACATATCTTTGAACCTGTAATCACAAAATCTATTAGTGTTCCTAAACCTCAAGACTTACCTAAATTAATTGAAGTTTTGAAAAAAGTTGCAAAAGAAGACCCTACTTTAAAAATTCAGATTAATGAAGAGACTGGTGAAAATCTTATGAGTGGGATGGGAGAATTACATTTAGAGATTATTGAAAATAGAATTAAGACTGAAAAAGGAGTTGAAGTTAAAACTTCTGCACCAATTGTTGTTTATAGAGAAACAGTTATGAAAAAAGGGAATGCTGGTGAGGGGAAATCCCCTAATAAACATAATATGTTTTTTGTTGAAGTTGAACCTTTAGAAGATGAAGTTTATCAAGCTATTAAAAAAGGAGAAATCTATGAGGGAAGAAGAAAAAAGAAAGATGAAGAATTATGGAAAAAATTAAGTGAATGTGGAGTTTCAAATGATGAAGCTCGTAAGTATAAACAGATCTATAAACACTCTGTTTTTTTAGATAAAACAAAAGGAGAAGTTCATATTGGGGAAGTTATTGATATGGTTATGGATGGTTTTGAACAAGTTATTGATGCAGGGGTTTTATCTAGAGAACCTTGTATGAAATTAAAAATTTCTTTAGTTGATATTAAATTACATGAGGATGCTATTCATAGAGGGCCGGCACAAGTATATCCTGCTATGAGGGATGCAATTAGAATGTCTATTAATTCTGCTACTCCTGTTTTATTTGAACCTGTTCAAACTCTTTTAGTTGAAGGACCATTAGCTTTTATGGGAGAATTAACAAAACTTTTCCAAAGTAAAAGGGGGCAGATTTTAAATATTGAACAAGGCGCTGGTTTTTTTTCTATGAAGGTTAAATTACCTGTTGCAGAAATGATTGGATTGTCAAATGATTTACGTTCTGCAAGTGAAGGTAGGGGAAATTTTAGCATGATAGATCAAACTTTTGAAAGAGTTCCTCCAAATATACAGCCTGAAGTTATAAAGAAGATTAGAGATAGAAAAGGTTTAGCTGAGAATGAATGAAAATAATCAAAATTTAATTGCAACTATAGAAGTTTTATCAGATCCTACCTTAAGTTGGGAATAAAAAAAGCATTAGAAGAGGAACAAAGAGGAGAAAAAGGGACTTCTTTAGAAGAATTAAAAAAAGAACTGGGGTTGTTAATATAAACAATCTTTAAATCACAATAATTCTTAAAAACATGTTTGGTGTTTGGTTTTTATGAATGAGGCATTACAACAAGAATTAAGAAAAGTTGATTCTTCTTATAAAAACAGGAAGGATGAAGTAGAAAAGGTTTGGGAAGGATTTGATAGAGAAATTGATGGTTTAAATCTAATTGTTTTTCAAGAATTTGCAAGGGTTTTGGAGGAAATTGAATTACCTGAAAATGCAGAAATAAAAGCTTTTGAAGTTGATTACAATCTTCAACTTAGGAAGTTTAAAATAGAAATAAAAGAATGGGGTGTTGAAAAGGAGGGAGAATCTTTTTCTGATAGAAGAGGAGGTTATGTTGGTTCTGGTTATTGTGCTCATTGTTATTTAGAACCAATAATTGCTCATGGTGATAAAGCTGACTCAAAGATAAAAGAATTCAAAAAAGAGTTTAATGTTAATTATATAAGTTATTGGTGTCGATGTGGAAGAAACCATAAATAATTAAAAATTTAAGAAAAAATGAAAAAACAAATAATCTTAACATCTTTATTTTTAATCTTAATCCTAAATTTAAATTTTATTTCCGCGGGATTATGTTTAGGTAATGATGGATATTATCATGGTTGTGATGATAACAGATATTTTAATGATTGGGATAGAGATTATGATGATTACTATTATCAACATGGAAAATATTACCCAACAAGAGATTACTATTATAGGGATTATTATAAACCAAGATGTTATAAAAAAAGATGTTTAAAAGATGAAGGTTTGCATTATAAAGATGTTGAAGAATATAAAAGAACAATTGAATATGAATATAAAGATGTTTGGGGAAGTGAAACAATAAAAACCAGTATTAATGAAAAAACAGAAATTGAATTGGATTATGATGGACCTTATATGTATCAATCTCATTATATGGGTGGTTGGGATTATAAAGATGGGGGTGGTGATGCAGAGAAAGAGGGGGGTGGGGATATATTGTTAAATGTTCCATGGCATTATTCTGAATTCAAAAGATATATTCGCTAAATAGATTTAGGAAGATTTAAAAACCTCCCAAATAGTATGTTTATTAATATGGAATCTTCTATGGAAAGAGATTTACAAGAAGCAGCAAATTGGTGTAAAATGTGTAGTGATTATTGTAGGGATGGAGATTCTAAAGGAGAAAATGTTTATAGTAGACAAACTAGGGTATATCTTGGTTTAATTAAAGATAATGGTATTAATGGAGATAAGAAACAAAGTAAAGAGTCTAAAATTGCAAGAATGGCAGAGGAAATATGTAGAAATTGTCTTGGAGATTCTGCAAGAATAAAAGATTATTTAGAAGCTTTTGATATTAAATCATAAAGTTTTTGTGATTACGAAAACTTTATAAATGTAAATGGTAGGCATTAATGATAATCAACCTAGGAAATACAAATCTGTTTATACAGAAAATCCTAGGGCTATACAAAGGGATGGTTCTTTAGTTGTATTTAAAGAGAATGTTCAAAAAACAGTTGCTGAAAGTTCTAGATGGTATATTGCAAAGAAAATAAACTCCTTACCTACGGGCTATGAAAGAGGTAAGGATTCTAAATCAGAATTAGAGAAGCTCGGATTTATTATATTAAATGAGGGAAATCCTGTAGATGATTTGTTTTACGAGGTTCAGGCACCTCAAGGATGGGATAGAGTCACTAAAGGTTATTGGACTTCTTTTACAGATAAGAATGGTAGAGAGAGGATATCCCAATTTTTTAAAGGATCTTTTTATGACAAAGACGCATTTGTCAATATACAACTACCTAATAGAAGCTATGATTTAAAAGTTAGAATAAATGATGTGGATTTTGTAAGAAGATATAATGCATGGCAGCAAGAATTAAGTGGGAAATTTGAGATTAAGGCAAAAACAATTGAGGATTTTATAGATACTGTTATAAAAGAAAAGTTATTTGAAAAATTGTCTTACCATGTTCGAGATAAATTATATGAGCATGTAGGCATAACAAGAGATAAAGAATACAAAGCATGTAATTTATTTCAGAAATTTATTTGGCATTATTCCTTTCCTATTTTTAATGGAATTGGGAATGGAACTTTATTAAGATCTGATATCCCTTTAGCAATAATAAATGGATTTGAAGGGAAGGCCCCTTATCCTTCTAATCTTGTTGAAGATTGGACACCCTTATTTAAAAAGGTTAGGAAACAAAGGAAAAAGTTAAAGGAGGCTCAAAAAGTTGCTAAAAAAGCAACAGAAAGTTTTGTTACATCTCTTTCACAAGGAGTAAAAGTTTCTTTATATTCTCGATATGGTCAAGGTCTTTCTAGTGGATTATCAATTGTTTCCTCAACATATTTTGAAGGTATTTTAGCTCTTCAAGAAGATAAAGGGAAAATACTTAGATTAAATCCAGAGAATAATGGTTTTGAAATAGCCTTATGGTGTACTAAAGAGCCTCTTGAAAATCAATTAGAAGATATGACTTTTGTTGAAAAATCAATAGATAGAAATTTTAAATTTTTGTGATTACGAAAACTTTATAAAGGCTTATTTTTATCATTATATTATTAAAATTGATAAAATAAAACAATAAAATGGCACAAGAAAAACCTGTTATGAATATTGTATCTG
>JAFCDM010000042.1 GCA_017609695.1 Candidatus Pacearchaeota archaeon
CATTATCTGTTTTTATAGTTAAATAAACAGGGATTGTATCTGTTGAATCTCTGATTGTCTCATTTGGTCCAACACTTAAAATATTCAAAGGTTGAGTTCCAATTAATTTATATAAATAACTTTGAGTATTTACATTTCTTTCAGATTCAGCATAACCAGGTTTATCTTTGCATTTAAAATAATATAAATTATCTTGTCTGCTTTGGATTCCAGTTAATGTGGTTCTGCAAGTATAAACATTTTGATTATTCATTTCCCATAGATTAATATCACAAACCATATTATTTTCCATATTTTCAAAACTTGTATCTGTTCTACTCCACTTACAATTAGCAGGCTCATTAACATAAACTTCTAAATCTAATTCTGTTTTATTATAATTAATAGGAGAATTACTTGGAATATTAACAGACTCAATTTTTGGAGGAGTAGTATCAGGTCCTGGATCAACACAAAATCTAATAGAAAATGCATCTTGATTAAAGTTTCCATTTGCATCTTGACATCTTACATATAAAGTATATGTCCCATCATTTTTTAATTCAGGAGCAGCTTTATTAATTGCTTCAGGTCCAGGTAAACTCATTGTTTCTGTATGATTATAAGAAAATAAATTACTCCCTCCAATATAATAAGACATTTCATCCCATCCTTTAGTTAAGTTATAGTCTATTCTACATTGAGCAGGCTCATCAGTTAAAACATCAAATTCAAGAGGAGTAAATGCTTCAACACACTCTTCACTTATTTGGCTTATCACAACTCCTGTTGCAGGAGGACGAACAGCAGTATCTGGAATCCATTTATATCCTTCTAAAACACTATTAATTTTAATCATTGGAGAATTAACATCATGAGGATTTACCCAAGCACATTTTTCTTCTTCTGTTCCAGCATTAAGTAATTCACAAGCTTGTCCCAAACTTTTACACCGATACTCACTGCATTCTCCAAACTTATCATTACATAATTCACAATCATTACCTCCTATCGGAGGTTGGTATGGAAGACAATCAAATTCAACAATTTCTTTAGATGTTTTTTTGTAAGTAAGGGCAAAGATTGCTAACCCCACCCCGATTCCAAAGATGCCAGGGGTAAGCCATTTCTGTCCAAAAACAGCACCACCTTCTCCAACAACATTAGTAGCAATCTGACTTGCAGTTACTCCACCAAATCCAGAAATAAAACCCCACATTGCACCATCTTCACCTCCTGCAAAAGTTCCAATCATTGCACCTAATGCTCCAATAGTTGCAGCAGAAACAAGATTTTTAACAAGATTGTTTTGAAAATATGATTTGATTCCTCCGACTAAGTCAGGTTTTTGCTGACCAATTATTTTTCCATTACTAACTTCTTGATTAAATTGTTCAAGACTCATGCTTTGAGTATTCCCATCTATATCTTTAAAATTAACCTCCTTTTCACGAATCTCAAATACTTGATTTTTAGCAACTTCAACTTTACTTTCATCAAGGGTTGTGAACATTTGATTTTTTTTTAATTTATATATTTTTTCTTTAAGATTTGCAGGGACATCTGAAAATCCTGATGCAGGTTCTGGTGTTGAAGTACTTGGAGGAGACTTTTTTTTACTTAATTTTTCATCATCAAGTACTTGGATTCCTTTATTCTCTAAAACATTTTCATCAGAATCCCTTTTCGCACTAACAAACCCAATCTGCAAAATAACACAAAAAGCAAACATAAATACAATCAAGTTAATAACCTCAAAACCAGCAATAGTTTTTTTAAAATATCCATTAATACTTCTTCTCTTTTTTTCCATACTTAATTCAGATTAAAGATGTTTATAAATTTGTTGATGAATGTTTTTGAAAATTGATAATTATTTCACATTGTTTGAACTTTAAAATATAATCATAATAACCACTAAAAAGATACGAAAAGTTTATAAAATCTAATTTCTTAATAAATTCATGAAATCAAGAATCAAAAAAACATTACAAAATATAGTTCTTGAAGGAGGTTGTTTAGTTGGTTCTGTCTCATTATCTCTTACTTGGGGTTGTATTGATGGATATCAAAGCACAAGAACTACAATTGCAGGAGCATCTGCTCAGCATGTTGCTGCAACAGATACAAGTTTAAGTTTACAACAATCTCAAGCTCTTGGTGTTTTAGGGGGAACATTACAAGTTTTAGGTAATCAACAAGCAATGAGGGAAAGTAAGAGTGAGGTTAATGTGAATGTTAATACACAAAGAAATTCTCAAAATTATGAGAATCAAAACAAAAGAGATAGACCCTTAGTTTTCACATGTGCTAAAGATATAGATACTTATTCTTCTTGGGAGGAAGTAGAATATAAAAATGTTTTTTATCCAGGAGAAAAAATTCGTCTATATGGAGATTTAAGCAGAAAATATCCTGATGGAACACCTACTGCAAATCAAACCACTCACCTTAAGACCGGGCGTTCTTATCCTTTTTGTGATAGAAAACTTCCTGTAGAAAAAAATCTAATAGAAAATGCATGGTATGATGATGCAAAATTATTATTAGATAAATTTGGAGAGGGAGAATTTGAAAATAAATGGTATGTTAAAATAAAGGGTAAATGGGAATATGTAGGAAGCATTAGGTTTTTTGTAATAGACAACCGCCCATATGCTAGAGATAACCATTAATCTTAAAAACAAGAGGTGATAGCACCTCGAGATGCTTTATTCTTGGATTGAAAGAAATATGAAGACTAAGATCATTTGGAATATAACACGAGCTTGTCCATGGAATTGTTTTTTTGTTGTGTTAATGCATATCATATTTTACAGCCTCCTGGTTGGGAGATTAATTTAGAAAAACTTAAGAATCAAAGAATTGAATTGAGTTTGGAAGAAAAATTACAAATTGTAGATAATTTAGAAAACCCTTTAGAAATTGATATTTCTGGAGGAGAGCCTTTGCTTTTTAGAGATAATTTAGAAATCATTAAAAAATTATCTAAAAAGATTGGAAAAGAGAATCTTTCTATAACAACAACAGCAAAAGGATTAAATTTAGTGAGTTTGAATTTTTTGGAGGGAAATGTTGGAGAAATAGGTTTTAGTTATGATTTTCCTTATGAGCCTAATAATCTAAGACCTTTTGGCTTTATTTCTTCTAATCTAAAATCAATAAGAAAAATATCTAAAACTAATTTACACACTCTTGCTCAGATTATTTTAACAAGGTTAAATATATCTCCTTCAGTTATAAAACAGATTTACAGAAATTTATCAGATATTAAAGTTAATAGATTACTTTTAATGAAGTATTTTTTGGTTGGAAGAGGGGTTTATCATAATGGATTAGTTTTGGATTCAGAAGAACATAAAAAAGCAATAGAATTATATAGGTCTTTAGAAAATTCTGAAGGTCCAAAAGTACTTATTCAAACAGTTTTAAAAGAAGGAACTAAGAGAAATTCTATAAACTTAAATATAACCTCACAAGGTTTATTAATCTCAAACCCTTGGGCATATGATGAAAAAGGGAATCCTTTAAAAGAATTTATTTTAGGAGATTTAATTTAGGAGATTTAAGATATAATAAACTCCATCAGATTTACAAGGGAGAACCTTAAATATAAAATGAAAGTTAAAGAAATAAATGCAAAATCTGTTATAACAAAAAGCCAGCTCCCAGAAGCAGATTTAGTGCTTAATCCCTATATTGGATGTCAACATGCTTGTATATATTGTTATGCAGATTTTATGAAGAGATTTACAAATCATTCTAAAGAAGAATGGGGCTCTTTTGTAGATGTTAAAGTAAATGCTCTGGAAACAATTAATCCCAAAAAAATCCCAAAAAGATCTGTTGTTCTTTTAGGTTCTGTAACAGATCCTTACCAGCCATTAGAGTCTAGATATCAAATAACAAAAAAATGTCTTGAAAGATTATTAAATTGTCATGTAAGAGTTGAAATATTAACAAAATCCTCCCTTATCTTAAGAGATATTGATTTATTAAAAAAATTTAAAAATTTAAAAGTAGGAATGTCGGTTGGAATCCTTGATTCAGGATTATCTAGGAAATTAGAACCTTGTGCTTCTTCTCCACAACAAAGATTAGAAACCTTAAAAAGATTGCATAAAGAAGGAATTAATACATACTTATTTATTTCTCCAATTTTCCCAAAAATATCTAAAATATCTGAATTATTAGAATTAACTAAGGATTATGTAGGGGAAGTAATGTTTGAAAATATAAATATCAGGCCAAATAATAAAAGAAGAATTTTAAAATTTATTCAAGAAAATAAACCCTCTTTAATAGATTTTTATGAAAGATTATCTAAAAATCAAGAATATTGGGATAGTCTTGAGAAAGAAATAATTCAAGAATGTAAAGATAAAAGAATTAAATATAAAATCTTTTTTCATCATAGGAAAAATGGATAAACAATTTTTATTAGATTTTTTAAAGAGAGCAAAAAGAAAGACATTTGCTTCAAAAATTGTTAAACCAACTAAAACCAAGGATAAGGGATTAGGGTATAGTTATGAAGAGAGGACTTTTTTATATAAAGATAAATACTTTGGATATTTTATTGATACAGGCCAGGAGATGGTTTGGGATAAGGGGATTCCAGAATGGTCAATGTCTTATAGGGGAGGAATGATTGAAGGCCATGAAAATTTATCAAAAAAATGTTTTTCATTTTTGAAAGAATGTTTGCAAAAAATGCCAAGAGATTTCCCTGTTCGAGGTCCAAAAAATTATGAAAAAGGAGATTTTAAATATGAAAATAGTTGGAAGGGGAATATAAATAGTTTTTTTGGTGAAGAAAAAATATCTTGGAGAGGAACTCAAATTTATTTTAGAAATTATCTAGGAGGAATTATAAAATAGTTCTCAATCGAGAAACTGCAAAATAACACTAAAAGCAACAATAGCAATAACTAAATTTACCATTAAGAAATATGCTTTTGCTTGTGTGATTCCTCTTTTATTCATTCTCTTTTTTGTTTTTATATTTTTAATTTCCTTTTTAATAAATTCCAAACCTCATATTAGTTACTCTAGAAACAAAAGTCGTTTTTGTTCCTTCAGGGTCTTCATAACAAATATGTTTATCATTCACCCATAAAATTTTACATCTTGAACTATAACCATTCTCTAATAAAATAAAATCATTCCAAGAATTCCTATTTGAATAATCATTAACATTAACCTGACTTTTACTTTCTCTCCTTGATTGTTGATGTCCTAAAGCACCTAATGCTGCTCCCAAAGTGCCAAGAGCTTGGGATTGTTGTAAATTTAAACTTGTATCTGTTGCAGCAACATGCTGAGCAGATGCTCCTGCAATTGTAGTTCTTGTGCTTTGATATCCATCAATACAACCCCCACTAATACCACCTAAAGCCAAACCTCCAGCTAACAAACATCTTCCAACCAATCCACTTGCTTTTTGTTTTCTCATTATAATTTTTAATATTTTATCATTAATAAAACTTTAGTTAAAAAGATTTCTTAATAATTTTTACAACAAATCAAATCTTTTTAAATCTATCGTATCTTAAAAGTGGTTACAAATAGGAAGATTTATAAGTTTATTTAAATTAATAAATATATGAAAACCAAAATTTTCTGTTTAGAGGGAATAACCGGAGCTGGAAAAACAACTCAAGCAAATAAAATACGACAAAAATGGGATTTAGATAGGAGTTCTTATCTTGTAGTAAATGAAAAAGAATATAAGCCCTTTAAAGAAACTATAATAAATTGGCATAATGAGGGAGCTAATCAAAATTTTAGTTTTAAAGAAATACAAAAAATCGCTAGAGCAAGAGGGGAAATACATAGAATTCATTTTATTCCTTTAATAAATAATTTAAATTATATTTTGTTTGATAGGAGTTTTTATACAAGTGCAGTTTATCAATCAGATGGAGAATTATCTATTCAACAAATTATAGATTTAAACCTAAGTAGTGGGGCAATTATTCCTGAAAAGGGGGTGATTTTAATTTGTTTTCCAGAAATTGCAAGAAAAAGAATTGATGAAAGGAGATTAAGAGATAACAAATATGATCTTCCTTCAATGCATGAATCCCTTGAAGAAATAAAGAAACGAAGAGACCTATATCTTGAACTTGCTAAAAAACACCCGGAATTATATTTAATTGATACAACAAATAAAACAGAAAATCAAGTTTTTGAAAAAGTTAAACAAGGATTGGAGTTGTAAAATGAATGGAAATGCACCAATAAGTTTAGGAAAGAAGGGATTAAAATTATGTATAGAAGAAACAAAGAAGTTTGATAAGATAATTAGAGAATCTTATGAACAAATTGGATTAGAAGTTTATGGCATAAAACACACCCCAGGAATTGCAGTTTTTGCATATGGTTCACCAGGAAGAAGAGAATTAATTGGCGGAGATTCAGATGCAGATATTTTTTTAATAGAAAAAGAAAGAACAGATAGATCAGAAGATTTTAGAAAAACATTGAAAGAAAAATGGGAAACTTTTGGTTTTTCTAAAGTAGATTTGCCTTCTTGGGGGACTTACGAAGATATAGAAACATACTTAGAAAAAAGTTTGGTCGAGGGCAATCAAGTTTTAGAGACAAGATTCCTAGCTGGTGATAATATTATAGCACAAGGAGTTTTAGATAGAAAAATCAAATTTGATTCTATTGAAAGAAGCTTAGAGAATATAGTTTTTAACAAATTATATTTTAATCAATACTTTAGACAAAGAATTAAAAATGGGGCTCTTAATTTAAAATATTGTCATGGAGGTTCAAGAGATTTTTTATTTGTATATTGGCATGATCGTCTTGATAGAATATTAAACAAAGATTCAGATGATCCTTCTTATATTCCGAGAGTTGAAAGTGGATTAAAAAGATTGGTTGCTCAAGGAAAAATTAAAGAAAAAGAATTAAACAATTTAATTGAGGCAATTAATTTTTCAACTGAACTTCGCTCAGATGTTTTATCATTAAATAAATTAACTACAGAGAGAGGATTAACTTTTTTAGATAATTTAACATTGGAAAGATTGCATCATATAGGTTATCCAGATCCTGAGACAGTTCGTTCTTATTTTAAAGAGTATAGGGGAAGAATAGAAAATCTTTTAAGATTGATATGGGAAGAGACAATTAAGAAAGCCGGTGCTTTAAGGGGTAAGGTGTGGGAAGAACAATTTAGAAGAGCATACTTACCAGAAACCAAAGAACAATTTAGGAGAAAAATCCCCTCTGATGATCCTCTTTTAAGCACAGCATTAATCTGGGGTGCAAGCGATTCTGGACAAAAAAGATTGTTTGATTTTTTATCTAAAAAACATAGAGATTCTGAAAATTGGCCAGTGATTGGTTCTATAGTTTGTAGTCCATTATGTAATAAAGAAACTCTACATCATTTTGGAACAGGCCAATTAAAAGAAAAAGGTTATGGTTATTTGTTAAGGGTTGTTGCAAGAAATAAAAATGTTTCAAATGAGACATTAAAGTCTATTGCTAAGGATTCAAAATTAGAAAAAAGATACACTGAAATAGCAAAAGTTGCTTTAAATCTTGGAAATAAAGAAGCAAATAATCAAATTTAAATAAGCAAGAGATTTAAAATTACTATGGTTAAAATTTTAATAACAAGACATGGACAAACAAAACAGAATATTGACGGCACTGTGCAGGGTAAAGAACATGGAGAAATTAATGAGAAGGGGTTTCTTCAAATAAAAGAATTAATCAAAAGATTAAAAAAAGAAAAAATAGATAAAGTGATTTCAAGTGATATCCCAAGATGTAAAATAACTACTAAAGAGATTTTAAAAAATATAAAGATTCCTGTTGAATATGTTTCTTTAATTAGAGAAAAAGATAATGGTGATTTTATCGGAAAAAAACATAATGAATTTAAATGGGATGATTTATTTGGAACTTTTGAAACAAGAAAAGCACCAAATGGTGAAAATTTAGAAGAAGTTAAGGAAAGGGGAAAAAAGTTTTTCAAATATCTTAAAGATAATTATGCTGATGCTGAAGAAACAATTCTTGTTATTTCTCATGGAGCATTTCTTAAAGTATTTATTGGAAATTTATTAGGTATGAGCTTATATGACTCTATATTTAAATTATTTATTGAACATTGTTCTTTAACCGAATTAGAAATAAATAAAGAAGGTTATAGATTTAATTTTATCAATGAAAAGAATTTTTTAAACAACAACCCCCATCTGCAAAACAACACAAAAAGCAAACATAAATACAATCAAATTTAGAACCTCAAAACCAGCAATAGTTTTTTTAAAATATCCATTAATACTTCTTCTCTTTTTTTATTCAACCCCTTGCTCTACTTCTTACTTCATTCATAATCCCTTTACTAATTGTCATTTTAGCTCCATGTATTTTGTATTCTGCACCATCATCTGTAAATCTTCCTGCGATATTTACATAAGCCCCGCAATCTCCAATAGAAGTGCAAACTTCATTCATTTTTTGAGCATAACCCATTTCTAAACATTCACAATTGTTAACACATTTTTCTTTACTAACTAATCCTTTTTCATATTCAACAACACAAACAGAATTTCCTAATGCACAAACAGGTTGTGCATCTCCATCACTCCAAAATTTCAATCCAACAGGAACATTAGGTAAGCAAATCCCTCCACCAATTTGAACTCCAGAAGCTTCTTCTTTAGTAGCATAACCAGTTATAGGAGCAACAGCATTTCCTGTCACACCTCCTGAAAATCCTCCTGTGCTTCCCCCTCCAAAAACATTAGAACCAGAACCAGAACTTGAACTGCTTACCCCACTTGTTGCAGAACCAGTAAATACAGCTCCAAGCAACCAATAACAATCTCTTTTATCTGTATTAAGACAATCTTCTTCATCATTTTGGTCAATACAATCAACAGCCCTATTATACAATCAACAGCCCTATTAACTCTACAAGCAGCTTCTGTAAAAACAATTCCTTGAGATTCAATATCAGCCTGCATACAAACTTCATTTCTATAATCAGCACAAGGCTCTATTGTTTCTTCTCCATTAATGCAAACATGTCTAAAATGTCTGCTTCCAACAGCATCAACTCCCTTGCCCACATTTCCATCATAAATACACCAGCTCTCTCCATTTTTATAATCATTTCCATTTTCAGTATTATAACAATTCAAATCCTCACAAAAATAATCCCCATAACTCGCACTACCTTTTGAGCAAATACTTCCCTTAAAATAATCACAATTTCCACAACTTCTTGAACCGGCATTTCCATCAGAGGAACTATCTCCACAAGTTTCAGATTTGTCAATAACATTTTTCCAATAAGCTTTATCATTTACTTTTGAAGAATCATAAATATTTGCAGGATTTCCACAAGTATCTAAAAAATAAACTTCATCTTTTCCTTCAATACAAGTTGTTTTAGTTGAAGGCCCACAATTAGTTGCTAATTCTTCTGCAGAACATAAATATCCTTCAAAAAATTCAGCATTAGAAGTTTGCTCTTCTCCTGTTTGTGTTTCTATACATTCTGCTCTTGTAGTAAATCTACAGGTTTTTTGATAATTAATAGAATAAACACAAGCCCCTTCATCTTGAGAAGCAGCAATTGCAATGCAAGTTGCTTCATCATTAATATCATTTCTAAAATTAGTTTCTAATCCAAATAATCCAGATAAACTTTTACATCTTGTTAAGGTTACAAAACTTGCCTGAGTTCCTAAAACACAACACCCTAAACTGCACTGAGGAATATTACATTCTGCATCATCAAGCCAAGTCCCATCAGCATCATTACAAACTTTTTGAGGAGTATTTTCCATACATAAACCTTCTTGGGAATCATAACAACAACCAGGTTTACAAAAACTAGTTGCTTCACAAGAAGTTGGAGTTTTCCTAAATCCTAAATCACAATTCTCTTCTAAAGTATTTTGACACCAAGCCCCAGACTCTGTTTTTTCACAACAAGCATTATATGCAGGCCATAGAGATTCCGCATTTGCCAAACTAATTAAAAAAACCATTCCAATTACTAAAAATATTCTTTTTTTCATTTTAAATTCCAATTTGTTTTAATAATATTACAGATATTAAAACTACTAAAGCTACAAGTGCTTTTTTTTGATCATCTTTTAACCAAAAGATAACCCCTAATACACCAGCAATTATTATAATTATTGTGTGTATGTCCATTTTATTTTTTGAATATGTTTAACATCTGCGCGATTATTGAACTAGTGAGTCCAGTAATTATCAAAGATTTGTTTTGATTCATAACACCTCCTAAGGTTAAAGTTATTATCCCTGTAATCCCTAAAGCTTTTATTAATGCCTTGTAAGTTTTTGCTTTTATCATTTTTCATCTTACTCTCCAGTCAATCCCGCAGGCAAAACAACACTTCTACTTGCAAACATAAATTTATCTTGCGAATCTCTATCAGTTAAAATATAAATTGTTGTTCCTTCCCCTTGCTTTTTCTTCTCAAGCTTTAATGAAGGATAATACATCATATAAGTCATAGTTTCTGAATCCCCATAATGAGCTTCCCAATTTGAAATCGAACTTGCAATCATAACTTGATCATATAGTTTAGAAACAACATCTGCTTTAATAGTTTTATATGATTCTGTATTCTCTTTTGTAATACTTAAATCTAAATCAGTTTCAATAATAATATTATTAGGAACCAAGGAAACAGAAACTTCTGGATTTTTCATTGAAATAGAATAACCTTTATCTTCAAGTGAGGATTTAACAGAATTTATACAATTCCTAATTTTTGGTTCAGCATATAATTTTATTTGTTTTTCAATAGATTGTTTTAACAAAGGTTTTTGCATAATACATTTTGAATAATATTCTTCTGTATAACATAAATAATCTACTTTATTTCCTTGGTATAAATAATAATTTTCAGGTTCTAAACTTCCTCCTTG
>JAFCDM010000043.1 GCA_017609695.1 Candidatus Pacearchaeota archaeon
TTACTTTTCCAACTTTACAATTAATTCATCAACATCCACATCTTTCAAATCTTCAACAATAAACTCATTACGATTAAACATTGCATTTTTTCTAACTTGCCCAGTCGCCATCATCTCTTTACCCAACAAATCTTTTTTCTTTAAAGAAAAAGCTTCTTGATTTTCTAATTCAGACAAATTAATTAATTTCTCTAAATTTTCTGCAAACATAACCGCCCTTATGGAATCCGTCCCATCATCAAGCACAAAGCTCAATAAAGCTCTTTTTTCAGGAATTACCTTTCCATGAGTTTGACATTCCCCTACTTCATTTATTTTTTTCTTACATTCAGGACATACTTCAAAGAATTTAGGTTCAAATAATCTAATAATAAAGGCTCTTGTAGAAACTTTGTCATTAGAATTAAAATTAACAATAAATTTTTCAAAAATAGGTTTTTCCAAAACAAGATTTTTTATATTCTTATCCGAAATCTTAATTTCAGAAAAAGAAGACAAATGAATTTCCCCGTTTCTAACACTTGCATTAGTTATTTCAACAACTGTTTTTTCATTTATTTGCCCTTTAGCAATTAAATCTATATGATTTTCATCCCATAAAACCGCCCGCACATTTGTAGTCTCATCTGCTAAAACAAAACTTGCAACTCTTCCAGACCTACCATTTTTTGAATATTCTCTTACAGGAAATAGATTAATAATCTGTCCAACAATATTAATTTTTCTCATTCCTGGAACAATCTGAGAAAGTTTAATCAATTGTTTATCAAAACTAACATTTAATTCTGCAGCAATAACTTGTGCTGCCCCTTCTTTACTAATCAAACCTGCAAGCTTAGCCCTCTTAGCTTCAATTTTTCTTTCAATTTCCTCTACTGGAACACCTGAACTTTCTGAAATAAATTCTATTAAACTTTTATAATTTCCTTCCATATAAACTCCTCCTTTAATAAACCTAATAAATAAATAAAATTAAAAACCCTTTATAAAAATTATGATTATCCAAAACAACCAATATTCAAAAAAACAAAAACCAAATCTTTATAAACCCAAGTTTCAAAATTCTATTATGGGAACTGCAATAATTAAAATGAAAATCATGCCAACATCCCCAGATATAAATTTAAAAGAAATTGAAGAAAAAGCAAAGGGGATAATAAAAGAACAAACTAATTCCGATATTAAAATAGAAAAAGAGCCAATAGCTTTTGGTTTAACTGCTCTCCACTTTCTATTTGCTTGGGATGAAAGCAAGGACACAGATAATTTACAAGATAAATTAAAAAACATTCCAGAAGTAAGTTCTGCGGAAATAGTAGATTTCCGTAGGGCAATTGGATAATCACAACAAATGCTAACAAAAGAACAAGCAGAAGGAATAAAAAAGCAACTTTTTCTACAAATAGAAAAACTTCCTAATGAAAATAAAGAACAAATTAAAAAACAAATCTCTCAATTAAATGAGGAAGAATTAGAAGAATTTTTAAAAGAAAATAAAATCCAAATGCAAGGTTCTCCAGAAGGTGGAAGCCCACAAGGAGAAGACCCTAATGCTTGTTTATTTTGTTCAATCATAGAAAATAAAATTCCCTGCCACAAAATCGCAGAAAATAAAAAATCAATTGCAATATTAGAAATTAATCCATTAACAAAAGGGCACTCAATTATTATCCCCTTAAAACATGAAACAATAGAAAAACTTCCAAAATTATCTATGAGTCTTGCACAAAAGATAGCCAAAAAAATTAAAACAAAACTTAAACCAGAAGATATCAAGATTGAAACTTCAAGTTTTCAAGGACATGCTATTATAAATGTAATCCCCCTTTACAAGGACGAACCACCTAAAAAAACAAAGGCAGATGAAAAAGAATTAGAAAAACTTCAATCTATTTTAGAAACAAAAAAAAGAACTTCTAGAACAGATTCAACAATTAAAAAAACTAAACCCCTAAAAAATTTAAAAGAACTAAGTTTTAGGATCCCCTAATAAGGGAAGTATCCCTTATCAACCCTCAATCTTTAAACTACCTATAATCAAACTTAAACTTCTAATCTTATCAAAAAAATTCTCACCACCCCCCCATCAGAATATTTATTAACCACTCTATTTTTCTTATATAATGAACCAATTAATAAATTATGAAAATTTATTTTTAATCATCTTAGCATTAATCTGGATTATTGTAGCTGTTATTCAGGATTTTAAAAAAAGAGAAGTGGACAATCTTTGGAATTTTAGTTTAATTGCTTTTGCTCTTGCATATCGTTTAGCAGTAAGTATTTTTACAAATAACTACTGGTTTATTTTAAATGGTTTAATCGGATTTGCAATCTTCTTTGGATTAGGCAATTTATTTTATTATTCAAGATTATTTGGGGGAGGAGATACAAAATTATTAATTTCCTTAGGAACAATTCTTCCATTAAGTTATGACTGGCTAATTAATCTAAAAATCTTTGGGATTTTCACCATACTATTTTTAATTACAGGTTCAATCTATGCTATAATCTATGCTTTAATTCTAATGATTAAAAACTACCAAAAATTCTCTAAGGAATTTGTTAAACAATGGAAAAACTATCAAAAGATGTTTTTAATTTCTTTAATTTTTATAATTCTTTGGATAAATATATTATATTTCTTAAGTCAAATGAGATTTATTTTAATTGGGTTTGTCATTTTACTATTTCCAATATTATTTGTTTTTTCAAAAGCAATTGAAGAAACCTGTATGGTTAAATCTGTTTCACCTAAAAAAATTACCTTAGGAGACTGGTTATATAAAACAATTACAATAAATAAAAAGAAAATTAAATCAGATTGGCAAGGAGTCTCTGAAAAAGAACTATCTCACCTAAGAAAATCTAAAAAAAATATTTTAATCAAATATGGGATTCCATTCACACCAAGTTTTTTATTTGCTTTTATTATCTTATTAATTCTATCATATAGATATTCTGGATTGTTTTAAAAGAATCAACCAAGATTATAATCAACCAAGAATCCTTTTAAACTAAAAACCCTAATCTTAAAATAACACCACACCCAAATCTCCAAATACAATTTTCAAGCTACATAGCAAAACTTAAGCCTACAATCTAGATAACTAAAAGTTTTATAGACTATTGATATCATTATTTTTATAAGATCAAAAAAACAATATGCTACCACATCCTAAAGGATGTGGTTTGTGACAGGCACTTGTTTTTTGGATGCTCAAGAATTTCCACACACTAAAGTATGTGGTTATTAAAATTCTTGACATATAAGTATTAATTTATAAGTATTAAAATCTTTTAAATAATATGAAAAAAAAGACTTTTCAAATAATACAAATAATAGTATTAAGTTTAGGTTTTATAGCTATAGCATTACTTGTTTGGCAAATAATAATAACTTTATTATCTTAAACACAAAAAATGACATTAGGAGACTTGCTAACTATTTTTTCTCATCTCATCAATGTAAGTATTTTTATTTACTTTTCATTAATATTAATAAAGATAAATGCTCTTAATACGATAGGAATTTCTATAAGTGCTTTTGGAATATTTATGTCTTTAATCACAAATATTATTGTAATTTTAGAAAAATTAAGAACCAACATATAAATTAAGAAAAACAATAATCAGATTATTTTTTCTTTCCAACTTTCCTTTTCACCACCCTATTTCCCCCGCCCTTTTTATACCTACTATAACGAGCTTTAGCTCGTTTATCACATTTAGTTTTTCTCTTACCTTGTGTTGCATATTCCATTTTAAACAAGTATTATTAAAATAAAAAAATAAAAAGAAATATATAAAGATTTCTAAAAAAAAAGAAAAAAAGAAAAAATCAATTATTTTCAGTTAAAGCTTGACAAGGGTTACCACCTACCTCCTCTCTCCTATCACAACAAAATCCATTAGGAGCATCTTGGAATGTACCATCTGCTGGGGTTCCCACACATTCTAAATCTGATTTTCTATCACACACAATGCCATTCCCATCAAAAATCTCAGAGTTACCTACACACTTAGGAGTAGTTTCAGACTTAGAACAAGGGTCCATAGTAGCACATTCACTAACCCCTATACTACTTGAGAAATAATTACAATCTCCTTTGATTGGTTCCTCCTTCCCTTTTTGATTAAAATCTCTGATTTCACACCAACTCGCCAAATTCCCAGTAACACAAGCAGAAGCACACTGAGCTATAATTGCTTGAGCATTATCAGAAGGTGCAATCCAAGGAAGCATATTGTTCCAGCCTTTTGAAAAACCAACAATAAGTGCAACCAATACAACTACCCCTAAGATAATCAAAATAATTGTGCTTATTGAAAGATTCTGAGCTTTCTTATTATTATTAAACATTTTTACACCTCCTTTCATATTACATAACTATATTGTATTTATAGTAGTATTATGTCTTTATGATGTAATCTCTATTTAAAAATGTTTTTAAGAACACAAAAACATAGAAAGACTAAAAATTATCATACATATTCTTCCTGTGTCCAATTTTTAGAATTCTTATTTCCTCCCCTAAAATTTCAAATAAAACCCTATAATCCCCAACTCTTAATCTAAATGAACTCTGATTTTTTAATCTTTTAATATCCATAGAAAAAGGATTCTCCTTAAGTAACTTTATCTTACTTATTATTCTCCTAGCAACAAAATTATCTAATTTATTTAAGTAATCTTCAGCCTCTTTATCTAAAATGATTTTATACATTATAAACTAAAATTTTTCTCAACTTCTTCAAAAGTAACAAACTCTCCTTTTTCTATTCTTTTCTTTGCTTCTTTTATCTCTTTTTTTGTTTTTTCATTAAGCTCAAGATTATCTTCTATCATGTTTTCTATAATTTCATTATAAGTTTCTCTTTCAAAAATTCGCATTCTATCAAGAATTCTTTTTACATCCTTTGATATTTGTATTGTAGTATGCATTTTATTATAAATCTCTTATAGCGAATTATAAGATGCTATAGTATTTAAATCTTCCTTAAAAATCTCCAAAACCATACTTAATTTTCAAACCCTTTCCAATAATTTCTTTTTCTAAAGAATAAAAATAATAAGTAATCCCCATACTAATATCTGGTCTCTCTTCAACATCAAAAACATATCTTTGTTTTTGATAATCAACATAATTTCCAGAATATTTAACAGATTCTGCAACATTATAAGCTTCTTGTAAATATACAAAACTCCCAACTTTCTCAAGTTTCTCCTTACTTCCACCAATATAAACAAAACTAAACAAAGCCAAACTACATAAAACTATCACCATAACAACTAAGATTGTTATTGCAATATCCCCTCGTTTTAGAGTTATCTAAATAGACCATAGCACATTGTTTTGAAAATTTAATCTCATATCCAAGATTAGAATACTCAGAGATTTTACTCTTCTTTTCTCCTATCATCATTTTATTTAAATAATTTAAATCAAAAACAATTAAACTCCAAGCATACCCCTCAGAACTTCCTGGAAGTTGTTCAATTATAGGCTTTAATTCTTTATCCAAAATACTTAAATAATCTTTATAATTTTTTTCAGAAACATACCCCCTAACTTCTTTCCCCTCAACCTCAGTCTCTAACAAAGCCAACAACATCTGCTCAGAACTAATAGAAGAATATGCTAACTCTCCCCCCTCTGGTTTAACTCCTACCTTAAACAAACCTCTTTCAGCCCCCAAGGCAAAACTAGCATAAACAAATAATAAAATAACAACCAAAATGATTATAGTTGCCACCACCCAAGTCATTGTTGCTCCAATTGCTGCTTTTTTATCTTTCATTTTATATTTTTTAAATTATTAATATTTCCAATTTCATTTCCATTAATTCTTTTCAACCTTTCCAACAGCTGATTTAACTTTTAATAAATATTTTTGTCTATGAAACAAAACATAAATACTCTTTTCATTACATTTAGGAAGATTTTTCCCACCTAAATCACAAAACTCTAAATAATCTTTTTTTCCAACAATAGGAATCTTACCACTTCCTCTTAAAAGGTTCTTTTCAAAATCATATAATTCAACCTGAACAGCATATTGTTCTTCTCCTTGATATTTTAGAGTATTATCTTTAAAATCAAAATCGCAAAAACTCATTAAATCAAAAGGATTATTAAAAATCTCTTTTTCCAATTCACCTCCATCAACTAAACAATCAATAACTTTGTCTGTTAAAACACTTGCTTCTGTTTCTCTAATATCAGAAGGCCCATAAAAAAGCAAAACACCAGAAACAATTCCAATTGCAACTATGATATAAATTATAAAAAGATAAATACTCAACACCCTTTCTCCTGCTTTTTTATTCATTCTTCATTCACCCCCTTATTTCCTTCTTCTCCACTAATCACTTTATTTTTCTTTTCAGAAAATTTTAAAATAACTACATCTGCTACAACTTCAACAACACCCTCAACTTCATCTCCAAATTCATATATAATATCAATATCATTAAAATAAGAATACTCATAAAAACTTTTTTCACTTCCCTTAATAATCACTACATTTCTATTCTTATCTATTTTAAAAGCATCCCTTTTATCAAGATTGTCTTTTCTAGCTCTATCAAAAAGCTCTTTTAAATTAAGTTGAATTTCTGTTCCAGGTTTTGCAACATCAACTAACAAAGCAACTTGTTTAGCTGTCTCTTCTTCTAATAAATGAACAGAATTGCCCTGAATATAAATAAACAAAACCATAACACTAAAAAAAACAACATTTAAAATAATAAAAACAATATGTTCTGATAAAAATCCTGAAGCCTTTTTATTCTTAAACATTTTTCAAACCTCTGTAACAAAATTAGAACATCCTAAATCTTTTAATTTTTCTGCACTATATTCAACAAATACTGGTTCAAAATAAGATTTATCATTTTTAATTCCTGTAACAA
>JAFCDM010000044.1:0-5306 GCA_017609695.1 Candidatus Pacearchaeota archaeon
TCTAATATTTGAAAATTTTCTAAAGTCCTCTCAGCCTTTGATTTCATTTTAATAATCAAATATAAATCCAGACTTTAAAGAATTCTTCCTCCATCTTTCTAAATAATCAAAAGTAGCCCTCACCTCAGGGGTTCTAACCGGTTGCAAGATAGTTTGCTCAACCTCTTTTTTTGTTAACCTAGTTATCTTCCCAAGGTTAGGAGCCATAAATCTTAAATTTTCATCATTACTCATATTTAAAATAAACAAGTTAAGTTTATAAAAATTTATATCTTAAAACTATATAAAAATTTAAAAATAAAATAAGATAACTAAAACTATAATGCCTTATAAAACACAACCAGTTTTTGACCCTAATCAACCGCCCGCAGAAAGAATAACAATAAAACTACTCCCAAAAAAATCTAAAGGGGTTTATAGAAACTTATGTCGAGGTATTCAAAAAGCGATTAGAAAAACAAAAGATTCTGCACCAAATTCTTGTGAAACAGATTATTTAAGAATTAATATTTAGCCCATCTTAAATCTCAAAATAGCCCCCATACCTGAAAGATTCCAAAATTGCTGTCCTTCTTCTGTCTCCACAGAAATCAATTCAACTTTACTTCCAACTTCTTCAGCCTTTTTCTCAAACTTTTTAATATCTTCTCTTTCTAATTTTTTAGATAAAAATAAAGTATCCACAGCTCCATAATCTAATGCCTTTAAAACCTCTTTTTCACCATAAGCTGTTTTATCTTTTTCTTTTCCAAGCATATTAAAAAATTTCTCTAAAATTTTTTTCTCATAAAAAATTTCTTGTTCTGCTAAAATATCCCCTGAACTTTCAACTAATAATTCTAATCCATGTTCATCAGCATAACCTAAATCCTTCACTCCTAAAACCTTTTCTTGCAAGGCAGTTATTAAATTCCCTTCTTTTAAAAAATCCTCTTTTGTAGGTCCAGGCCCACCAACTAAAATACCACTCAAATTCTCCAGATTAAAAAATTCGTCTTTCACAGCTTCTGCAACTTTCCTAAAAAACTCTTTAGCTAAACCCTCTCTAATCCTTCCATAACGAGCGCTACTTTGCCCCCCTTTAGTTGTCTTTCCAGGAACAAAACTATCAAATTTTTGCAAAACTTTAATCTTTTTTCCAATCAACAAACCAATTGTTGCTTCTTTTCTATCAATAACAACCAAACCATAAAGCTCTTTAATTTTTAACATTTCTTCCAAAGGTTCTAAAACAAAAATCTGGTCACACCTATATAACCTAACAGTTAGTTCTTCAGGAGGTTCAAAACTTTCAGTTATAAAATCATTTTGTCCCTCTGTTTTAGAAACATTCCCAGAAAATAAAACCACCCCATTTTTAGGAGTCTGTTTCATCCCTTTTGTAATCCTTATTAAACTTTCCAAAGCATCTTTAACATTTTTTCGAGTAGTAGTGCTTTTTATATTAGTAGAAGTAGATTTTTCACTTTCCAATTGCTTAGTAATAAGATTAATATCAAAACCAGCAGGAACATAAACAGTAATAAGTTCTGTATGCCTTGCTTTATGTTCTCGCATTTCTTCTAAAAAGTCTTCTAATTCTTGTTTTGTTTCTACCATTTTATTGTTTGCCTCATTCTTACTCACCTCAACTCATTACATTTCATATTATTAGTTTTGGTTTAATCACTTCCATTAAAAAGTAAATTTCTTTTCAATTTATATCTTATAAATAACTAAGAAATCCAGTATAAAAATCCTTTTATCACATCTTTAAAATCACTTAAATAGCAAAAGGCTTGCCTCCTAAAATACCCTCTAGCCTACTTACAATCCTCATTCTTTCTTTAGGAACACCTCTTAGAAATTTTAAAACCTCTTTAGAAGAAGGCTTCTCAGTATAGGAGATTCCATTAATATCAAAAACTTCTTTTAAATCCAAAGCAAACCCGATTTGTATTAGGGTAGAATCTAAAGTTAAATCTGAGGTGTCATAAGAAATAAATGCACCCTGACCTAATTTGTTTGTGCATCCCCCAATTTGGAAATATGAATCTTGTTCACATGGATTTTCTTTCAATATTGCAAATGGATCCTTTTTCTCAGAAGAAATCTTAAACCCCTGGAGTTCTAAAAACTCTTCAAAAGAAACATTTTCCCTAGGAATTTTCCAATAATCAGGTTCTCCCCTAACCTCCCTTTCTCCCCCAACACTAAAAAACAATCCTATTTCTTTTTTTACTTTTTCTTGAGTTAAATCCTGCATTGATAATGCTTGTTTTGATAACATCTTTTCTTCCCCCATAAGTCCAACTAAAAAGTGTTCTGTTCCAACATATCTACGATGAATTTCTCTTGCATAATCAACAGCATATTCTATTGCTTTCTTAGCCAAAGGAGTTTGGGGTAATCTTCCCATAATAACCATGTCAGGACCAGAAACCATTAATCCTTCTAAATCAGATTTAAGTTTTCTTAAATCTACATCTAAATTTTTTAATGTGACCACCCCAACCCCAAAACCTTCTTTCAATAACCCCAATAACATATGTTCTGTTCCAACATATTCATGACTAAACCTTTGAGCTTCTTGATTAGATAAAGCCATTACTTTTCTTGCTCTCTCTGTAAATCTTTCATACATCTTATTATTTTAAGATAAAAAAAGGTTTTTAAACTTTATTACCCTCCAATAACTACTAAAATTTAAACCAAATATCTTATTACATTTTAAAGTTATGCTCTGCACTTACTCACCTCAACTCATTACATTTCATATTATTAGTTTTGGCATCACAAAATCTCCACCCCAAACCCCCCTTGTTTAACTTCCCTAATATTCATAACATCTTTTAAATCCTCTAGAACCTCTTTCAAATCAACATAACTATTCCGCCCAATACTCAAAACAATTTCAGTATTCATAGGCTTTTTAGCTTTTGTTTTTTCCTGCCTAATTTTTGAGATAATATCTACTAATAAATCCCAAGTATCCCAACCTAATTGCCCATCTTCATATTTTTTTATAATAGACTTCTCTTTGATTTGTTTATATTCTGGCCATTTTGTTAAATGAATACTTTTTTCTTTTTCTAATTTTCTAAAATAATTCTGGTAAATTTCTTCAGTAATAAAAGGGGTTATTGGAGAAATCAATTTCAAAATCTTTAATAAAGAATTGTAAAGAGTGTATTGTGCAGATTCTTTTCCCTGCTTATTACTATAAATTCTCTTTTTAACAATTTCTAAATAATTATCACAAAACATATGCCAAAAAAAATCTTCAGTATAAGCTTTAGCTTTAGAATATTCATAATTTTCAAAAGATTCTGTAACTTTTTTAATTAAAAGATTTAACTTTTTTAAAAACAATTCATCTATTTTCTCTAATTTCTTAGGTTTTTTATTTTTATAATTTTTAAGATTCATAAAAACAAATTTAGAGGCATTAAATAATTTAGTTACAAACCTTTTACCAGCAATTAAATCTTTTTCCTGATAATTTAAATCCTCTCCTAATTTACTTCCTGCAGCCCAAAATCTCAAAGCATCTGCACCATATTCTTTCATAACCATATCTGGTTGAACCCCGGTTCCCTTAGATTTTGACATTTTCTTCCCCCCTAAAGTAACAAACCCAGAAATCATAATACTATCCCAAGGGATTTTATTTTCCTGATACAAAGATTTAACAATTGTATAAAATGCCCAAGTTCTAATTATATCATGAGCCTGAGGCCTTAATGAATAAGGAATCCTAACCCTATTATTAATCAAACTACTTGCAATTTGAGGGGTTAAAGAACTTGTTGCCCAAGTATCTAAAACTTTTTTTTCAGGAATTCCTTTTCCACCACAAGAACAATTTTTCTTAGTCTGCAAAGGGTCAACAGGCAATTCATTTTCCTTAGGCAAAATAATCTTCTTACATTTACCACAATACCAAACTGGAATAGGAATCCCAAAATGTCTATCTCTTGAAATACTCCAATCCCATTCTAAACCTTTAATCCAATTTTCATATCTCTTAAACATATGTTCAGGAGTCCATTTAATTTTCTTTCCTTGTTCTATTAATTTCTTTTTCTTATCTAAAATTTTAATAAACCATTCTTCAGTATCTATAAATTCAATTTCACAACCACATTTATCATGAACATTCAAGACATGAGAAATTTCTTTTTGTTCTTTAATTAATCTTTTTTCTTTTAAATCTTCTAAAATCCTTTTTCTAGCTTCTTTAATTTTCATCCCTTGATAATTTTCAAGATTTAATCTGCCATCTTTATCCAGAATCAATCTTGGTTTTAATTTATATTTATTAATTGCCTCAACATCAAATTTGTCTCCAAAAGAACAAATCATTAAAACCCCTGTTCCTTTTTCTATGTCTGCAGATTCATCCTCAATTATAGGAACCTCATAATTAAACAAAGGAACTTTAGCTTTCTTTCCTTTTAATCCCTTATATCTTTTATCTTTTGGATTAATAAAAACAGCAACACAAGCACCTAATAATTCTGGACGAGTTGTTGCTATAAGCAAATCATTTCCATCACACTTAAACTTTAATGTAGAAAATAAACTATTTTCTTGCTTATCTTCTAATTCTGCTTGTGCAATACTTGTTTGACAATCAACACACCAAGGAGTCGGAACATTAGTCTTATAAATTAATTTTTTATTAAAAAGTTCAATAAAAGATTTTTGAGAAATCTTTCTAGAATTATTATCAATAGTAGAATAATAAACATCATAATCAGCAGAAATTCCAAGAACCTTAAAATCTTCAATACAAACAGGGGTTGCTTTTTTAAGAGTTTTAAGACATAAAGAAATAAACTCTGCCCTAGACATATCTCTACTTTTAACATTATTTGTTTTTTCAATAAATCTTTCAGTTGGAAGCCCATTATCATCTGTCCCAAAAGGATAAAAAACATTTTCTTTCATCCGATGAAATCTAATAATAAAATCTTGTTGAGCATAAGAAAATGCATGCCCCATATGCATTCTTCCAGAAATATAAGGGGGAGGAGTATCAATAGAATAAATCTTACCTTTTCTTTTTAAATTAAATTTAAAAATCTTTTCTTTCTCCCAAAACTTCTTCCATTTCGCTTCAACCTCTTGTATATTATATTTTTTTGTCATAGAAAAAATAAGAAGAATTAGAATTTAAAGGTTGTGATTAAGTAAATAAATATCCCAAAATCCCAATCACAAAACCTTAATAAACCTAAAAGAGTTCCTAAATAAAAAGAGGGAAAATGTTACAAATAATTGGTTGGATAGGATTTGGAATATTAATCTTATCTTTTGGTTTA
>JAFCDM010000044.1:5320-9961 GCA_017609695.1 Candidatus Pacearchaeota archaeon
GTTCATTCGATAATAATTCAAGATTTTCCTTTTATTTTAGCACAAACATTTATTAGTATTGCACTTATAATAAAACAAGCAAAGGGGGGGATAAAATGAACTACTCAGATTTATGCAAAGTTTATGAAGATTTAGAAAAAAATCCCAGCAGATTAAAAAAAACAGAGATTCTTTCACAACTTCTTAAAAAAATAAAACATGAAAAAAATAAAGAGATAATCTATTTAATTGAAGGAAAAGTATTCCCAGATTATTGTGAAAAAGAATTTGGAATCTCAGAGCAATTATGTATTAAAGCATTAGTAAAATCTTCAGGAATTTCAAAAGAGAAAATAGTTTCTGAATGGAGAAAAATAGGTGACTTAGGAAAAGTAGCAGAAGAAATAACTTCAAAGAAAAAACAAAACACATTATTCTCACATAAATTAACAACTGAAAAAATCCTAAAAAATTTAAAAAGACTTCCAGAATTACAAGGAAAAGGCACAGTAGATAAAAAATTATCCTTAATTTCAGAACTCTTAACTTCTGCTTCACCAATAGAAGCGAAATACATTATAAGAACACTTTTAAATGATTTAAGGATTGGAACAGGTCCAGGAACAATAAGAGATTCAATTATAGCCACTTGCCTAAAAAAAGACAAAGAAACTACAGATGCTGTTCAAAGTGCATATGATAAAGCAAATGATTTTGTATTAGTTTTTGAAAGAGCATGTAAAGGACTAAAATCCATAAAATCAATAAATCTAACTCCTGGACACCCATTAAAAGCCATGTTAGCATTAAAAGCAGAAAATATCCAAGATGGATTTAAAAGAGTTGGGAAACCTGCTGTGTTTGAATACAAATATGATGGATTCAGAATGATGATAAATAAAGACGAAAAAGAGGATATAAAGATATTTACAAGAAGATTAGATAATGTTACATCCCAATTCCCAGATGTTGTACAATATGTAAAACAACACATCAAAGCAAAATCATTTATAATAGATTCAGAAGCAGTTGGGTTTGATAAAAAAACAAGAAGATATACTTCTTTCCAAGCTATTTCTCAAAGAATCAAAAGAAAACATAATATCCAAGAGCTAGTAAAAAAACTTCCAATAGAAATTAATGCTTTTGATATTTTATACTATAATGGAAAATCCCTTGCAGATGAATCTTTTGAAAAAAGAACCAAACTATTAAGAAAAATAATAGAAAATAAAAGATTTCATCTTAAAACCGCTCATCAATTAATAACAAGTAATGAAAAACAAGCAAAAGAATTTTACAAACAAGCATTAAAAGATAATCAAGAAGGAGTCATGATTAAAAACCTAAAATCAATTTATCAACCAGGAGCAAGAGTCGGACATATGTTAAAACTAAAACCCGCTGAAAATGAGCTTGATTTAGTAATCACTGGTGGAGAATATGGAAAAGGAAAAAGAGCAGGTTATTTAGCTTCATTTACACTTTCCTGCAAAGATGATAAAACAAATGAATATCTTGAAATAGGAAAAGCATCAGGATTAAAAGAAAAAAAACAAGAAGGATTATCTTTCATAGAATTAACAAAAAAAATAAAACCATTAATAACAAAAGAAATTGGAAGAAAAGTAAATATTAAGCCAAAAATTGTAGTTACAATTAGATACCAAAATATACAGCGCTCTCCAACATACAAATCAGGATTTGCATTAAGATTTCCAAGGATAATCCAGCTTAGACCAGACAGAAGCCTTAAAGATTCTGCAACATTAAAAGAAATAAAAGAAGATTATAAAAGACATGAATTAAAGATTAGGTATTGATTATTCTATGTCATCCCAAGAGAGAGTCTTCTGGATATTATCTCTTTCTTTCAGTGAATAAATTTGTTTAGTAGTAACATTAATTAAACCACATAAAAATCCATGATACTTTATTTTATTTAAAGGAGATTCAACAACACAATAAATCTCATCCCCTTTTATTAAAGCAACAGGAGGAATATTCAACCCATCTTTAACAAGCATAATCGCTCTTCTTTCATTCTTTAATTCTTTTATCCTTAAACTATGAACTTTTTGACGAACACCATCAGAATAAGAATGAACTTCCTCAATAGTTCCTCCCAATTTATTTTGTCTACTAAAAAGCTCTTCAAATAAAGAAGTTGTTATGGTTTTCATCTCTAAATCACCTCTTTCATATTTTTAAACATTTATATACCACAAAACCTAAAAAAATCATTTAAAAACCAAATTTTCTTCCGACGACATAAACCACAAGCTTTATAAACCAAATCCATTTATAAATCTTATTATTAAAACAAATATCAAGATTAAAATGCCTGCAAAACAATCTAAAACTTCTTTAAAAATTCAAAACATTGTTGCAACAACTTCTTTAGGAAAAGATGTTCCTTTAACAAAATTAGCAAAAACAATCCCTAATACAGAATATAATCCAGAACAATTTCCAGGTTTAGTTTTAAGAGTAAAACAACCAAAATCAGCAGTTCTTGTTTTTTCTTCAGGAAATTTAGTCTGCACAGGAACAAAATCAATTGCACAAGTTAAATTAGTAATTGAACAAGTAATTAAAACCCTTAAAAAAATAAATATAAAAATAACTGAAAAACCAAAAATAACTGTTCAAAACATTGTTGCATCTGGGAGTATAAACATTGCATTAAATCTTAATTTTCTTGCATTAGAATTAGAAAATACAGAGTATGAACCAGAACAATTTCCAGGTTTAGTTTACAAACTTGTCGAACCTAATGCAACTTTCTTATTATTTTCAAATGGAAAACTTGTTTGCACAGGAACAAAAAACAATCAACAATTAAATGATTCCATGGAACAGTTAATTAAAACAATAAAAGAAGCTAATAAAAAGAAATAGTTTAGAAAACAATAATTCTTTTAAACTAAACTTATTTAATTAAAAAATGATATGTCATAGATATACTATAAATGTCTCTGCAGATGTTATGTCTGCTAAACATGGTATGGCATCCCCTCAAAATAGACTATATATCCCAAATAAAGGAATTCTTGCTTATGGATTTTATAAAGAAAGCGAAGTCGATCATTTTTCAGATGAAAAAGAAGCTATAGAAGATGCAAAACAAATTATTCAAGGTAAGCCTCTTAAATCAAAGGTTATGATAAATCCAAATCCAAAATATCTTGGAGAAATAGATTTACCAGAAGATAAAATTAATGAATTAATTGAAAGTTATCAGGCTAAAGAAAAAGCAGATGATGATTTTAAAGAAAAAGCTAATTCTTTAATCTCATTACTAGATTAACCCCCCATAATTTCATTTGTTTAAATAACATATTTCTAATCATATCCTATACAACAAATAATTATTTATAAATCAAAATTCTCTTTTTAATATATCCATAACCAAATATAAATAAAAAAGAGAAAAATGAAAAAAAAAGGGAATGAAGAATTAATTATTGAATCAAAAAGTTTTTTTGAAGCTTATAAAAAGCAAATAGGCGAGAGCATCAGACAAGGTAAAAAAGTAATCTACATTAATTTTGAAGATTTAGCTTCTAGTTCCCCTACACTAGCAGAAGCTTTATTAAGCAATCCTGAAGAGATATTACAAGTGCTTGAAACAGCTTTAGAAGAAACAGGATTAATAAAAAATCCAAGAATAAGGTGTAATAGCCTCCCAGAAACACAAAAAACAAAAATAAGAACTATTCGTGCAAATCACCTTAATCAATTAATTTTTTTTGAGGGATTAGTAAGACAAGCTTCAGAAGTAAGACCTCAAGTAGTAAATGCCAAATTTGAATGTCCAAGCTGTGGGACAGTTATATCTGTTTTGCAAGTTGATAAAAAATTTAGAGAACCTTCAAGATGTTCTTGTGGAAGAAAAGGACAATTCAGACTAATGAGCAAAACCATGGTAGATGCTCAAAGATTAGTAATAGAAGAATCCCCAGAATCCCTAACAGGAGGAGAACAACCAAGAAGACTCTCTGTTTTTCTAAAAGAAGACTTAGTAGAACCTGGAATGGAAGAAAAAACAACTCCTGGAAGCAAAGTAAGAGTCTTAGGTATATTAAAAGAAGTACCAGTCCCATTACCTTCTGGGGCTATCTCAACAAGATTTGATTTAGCTATTGAAGCAAACAATCTAATCCCCTTAGAATCTACTTATGAAGATTTAAAAATCAGTGAAGAAGATGAAAGACAAATTGAAGAATTAGCTGCAAATCCAGAATTATTCACAAAATTAAGAGATAGTATTGCTCCAAGTATTTGGGGTTATAATGAAATTAAAGAATCATTAATTTTACAAATGTTTGGGGGGGTAAGAAAAGTAAGTCCAGATGGGACAACCTCAAGGGGAGATATTCATTTATTTTTAATGGGAGACCCTGGTGTAGCAAAATCAGTAACATTAAAGTTTATCTCAAATATTGCTCCAAAAGGAAGATATGTTGTAGGGATGGGTGCAAGTGGAAGAGGAATAACTGCAACAGTAGTAAGAGATGAATTCTTAAAAGGATGGAGTTTAGAAGCAGGAGCAATGGTTTTAGCAAATAAAGGAGTAATTTGTGTTGATGAAATTGAAAAAATGACTCCTGAAGACAGAAGTGCAATGCATGAAGCACTTGAACAACAAACTGTTACAAT
>JAFCDM010000045.1 GCA_017609695.1 Candidatus Pacearchaeota archaeon
AAGTCATCCTAGTGCATGTACACAACAATGGTTCAGGCCTCCATTTTCCTTTCGGAAAACTTCACCTTGCTCACGATTAGATCATCTGGCTTCAGGTCTTATTCAAGTGACTAATGCATTTTCATACTCGCTTTCGCTTCGACTTCCTAATGTTAATCTCGCCACTTAAATAAACTCCCTAGCCCGTTTTTCAAGACGTACGTTACAACTCCGAAGAGCAGTAACAAACTGTAACTGTTAGATTTCAAGTCTTTTAACTCTCTTTTAAGAGTACTTTTCAGCTTTCCTTCGCAGTACTAGTTCACTATCGGACTTAAGCTAATATTTAGGGTTAGCAGTTAATTCTGCTTCATACCTCCAATCTAGGAGATACTACTCTTTTCAAGCATATTCATATCAAGTTTGTTTACGAGGCTTTCACTCTTTAAAGCATTTCTTTCCAGAAAATTTCAACTTATTGACTTAGAATTAATAGCTCACCACATCTCTAACTTTTTTTCAAAAGCAGATTCAGTTTGCCCTGTACCCTTTTCACTCTCTGCTAATAGGGGTATCACTTTTGTTTTCTTTTCCTGCTGGTACTAAGATGTTTCAATTCCCAGCGTACATTATCTTCTCAGATTATAAACGTTCTCGTATTCGGAAATCCTAAGATCAAATTTTGCGTGCAAATCCCTTAGGCTTATCGCAGCTTGCCACGTCCTTTATCACAGCTTAAACCAAGCTATCCTTCTAACAGTAATAATAATAATTCTTAACTAAGTAAGACTAAGTTTATTATTCTCTACCTGTATCATTAATCATCTAAGCATGATTTCAACTCCATCCAAGAGTTTTCCATCCTGAACTTCATAATTGCGATGTTTTACATCTTCTCAGATGTTCACTTAAATTAGTGAGTATGATTTGTGATTTTATTTTGATTTTATTATTATTTCGGTTTCTTCAGTCTTGAGCAATTGAGCTAATCTTTTACAGATTGCAACTACTTGATAATCTTGAGTACTTGTAGGTGTATCGCTATCTATCTTTCCATATTCAAGACTATAACTTTTCATTGTCCCTGGGATTTTTCTTTCATCTGTTCCTATGGTTACTCTATATTCTTTCATTTTATTTTTTCCTACCACCCCTTCGCTTTTTGGGTCAATCCTTTTTCCAAAAAAGGTTCTTGCTTTTGGTTTACCTTTTCTCAGAAAAGGTATTCTTTGTTCAAACTTTCTTTTCAAAGAAAGTTTGTATGGACCCACCGTGAATCGAACACGGATCTCCTCGTTGCAAACGAGGTATTCTACCATTGGACTACGGGCCCGTTTTATTTTTTGTGAGTCCTTATTATGATTTATATTTTTAATTAACTAGAAGCAAAATAACCATGAATTAAATCCTTTAAGTCAAATCATTTAATGTTAAAATTTTATATAGGAGGTGATCCCTCTGCAGGTTCCCCTACAGATACCTTGTGACGACTTAACCTACCTTGTCATACCGAGGTTTGTTCTCGAAAGATCTCGCCAAAGCATAACTCGGTTGGTTTGACGGGCAGTGTGTGCAAGAGGCCGTGACATATTCACCGTTTGCTGATTACAAACGATTACTACTGATTCCATCGTCATGAGGTTGGGTTACAAACCTCAATCTGAACTAGGCCATATGTTAGGAGATTAGCTTCTCTTTTCAGAGTCGCATCTCATTGAATATGACATTGCCGCGCGCGTGTTACCCAGGGGATTCGGGCTGTACACACCTGACATCGCCCCCACCTTCCTCCTTGTTGCCAAGGCAGTCTGTTTAATGTGCTCTTGTTAAAGTAGAAATTAAACACGAGGGTCTCGCCTGTTACTTGATTTAACAAGTCATCTCACGACACAGGCTTATGTCGGCCATGCAACTCCTCTCAGCGTGTCAGGTAAGCCCTTTAGACTGACCTTCATTCTGCCGCTCCTGGTAAGGTTCACGGTGTATAATCTGATTAAACCGCACGCGTCACCAGTTGTAGTGCCTCCCCGCCAATTCCTTTAAGTTTCGATCTTGCGACTATACTTCCCAAGTAGCTCACTCTTCGGCTTCCCTACAGCACTAATGCCTCTCGAGGAGGTACTAATGTTTAGTGAGCAGTGTTTACTGCTAGGACTACAGGGGTATCTAATCCCTTTTGCGCCCCTAGCCTTCATCCCTCACTGTCAGATCTGTACTCGCCATACTCTTTGCGTCTTCCAGTCTCTAGTAATATAGTATCTCTTGCACGCCCTATACTTGAGATATAGGATTTCACAAGAGACTTATAAAACAAGCTACGAATGTTTTAGACTCAATAAATGTGGATGCGACTTGGACCGCCGGTATTACCGCGGCGGCTGGCACCGGTCTTGCCCAGTCCTTATTCATTTGCCTTTTTACAGCAAATAAAAGTTTCTCTAGGAGAAACACTCTGGTTTATTTCTCCGCTAAGAGCCCTTACTGATTATCGGCTTGTTAGTCCTTTACACCAACAACAACCTAATCAGTCGCAGCCCCGTCCTTAAGCTCGAGTTTCAAAAATATCTCATTCCAGAAAATATTTTCTATCAAGATTTAGTCTTAGTTTCCCAAGATTATGCTTGACTTAAGGTTAGGTTAGCTACGTGTTACTGAGCAGTTCGCACTTTTATGAAAATTCAAAAAAGAAACTTGCATGTCTAAGTATAAACCAGATAGCCGCATCCGCCAGCAGGATAAACTGGATTTAATTTATTATAAATAATAATTCACACATTCTTCCTAAATTGCTATAGAATTTGACGGACATCAACTTATGATTATTCTGCTACATCCTACCCTAACGTAAATGTTTTTAAGGTAATCATTCTAGTTAATATCATTAACATTTTATAAAAGATTATGATGAAAGGGGTTTATAAAGATTGCTGTCGGCGAAATAAGATTATTACAAAACCTTTATAAACCAAATCTTCAATAACTTTTCATAGATAAGTTAATATCTTTAAAAACTTAAGATAAATAATAAGATTAAGTTACTCATCTTCAAAACTCAAAGATTTATCAAGATATAGAAATAAAATATTAAGGAAATTTCAAAAATGGAAGAAACACAAGAAGAAAAATTAGATATGAAAAGTTTAGCTCAGGAATTAAAACAAAGATTGTCTAAGGAACCAGAAAGAAAAGACAAAAAAACTAAAGAAAAGAAAGTTAAGAAAAAAGAAGATAGTTCTGACGAAAAAATAAAAAAAACTTCAGGATCTATTTCTCAAAAAGAAACAAAAGAAATAAAACAAACAGCTGGAGAAACTTTAATACCTTTAGAAGATTATATCAAATGTGCAGTTCATTTAGGAACAAAAGTAATTACCCCTCATATGAGAAAATATGTTTATAAAAGAAGAGCAGACGGGTTAGCAGTTATTAATACTTCAATCATAGATAAAAAATTAAGAGAAGCAATTAAATTTTTAGCTAAGTATGACCCTGAGAAAATATACCTGGCTTGTAAAAGAGAAGCAGGATGGGATGCTGCAAAAAAATTTGAAGAAACTACAGGAATCCAAACCTTTACAAAAAAATACCCACCAGGAATAACCACAAATCTTATTTTAGAAGATTTTTTTGAAAAAGAAATAACAATCATCTGTGATCCTTGGATAGATAAAAATGCATTAAACGACACAGCAAAATTAAAAAAACCAATTCTTTCACTTTGTGATACAAATAATTTTACTCAAAAGATTACAGAATTAATACCATGTAATAATAAGTCTAAAAAATCTTTAGGTTGTGTTTTATATATTCTTGCAAGAGGATATTGTAAAGCAAAGAAAATTCGATTTACTGCAGAGTTAGAAGATTTTGCAGGAGAATTGGAGTGAATAAAAAATCTTTTAGTATTGAATTTAAATATAAATATTTAAAATGCCTTTTAATAAAAAATTATTAACAGAATTAAGGAGAGCAGTTGGTTCGCAATGTAAATTAGCATTTGCTTTGTGTAATTGTGTTAATAAAAATCACTTGGGTAGAAACCCAACATATTGTCCTCAGACAATTAATAATTGGGAAAAAGGACATACAAATCCAAACATTAGAGATTTAGATTCCTTATATTTAGTAGCAGAAGAAAATGGTTTTAATGGTAGAGACTTATATTTGTTTCCAAAAATGCCTTTTAATAAAAATTAAATTTTAAACTTTCCCAAATAGCCCCCAATTTGGTCAAGTTCTTTTTGAATTGCTTTCCCATTAATTACAGGTTTTTGATATTTGTCTTGTCCTGCAGTAATCTCTTTAGCTAAATCTCTGTAACATTCTACAACAAATGTAGTTAATCCTTTGATTCCCTGGTTCAACTTTTCTGAATTCGGAAATCTTTCAGTTAAAACTACCATTACTTGTTTTTCTAATTCACTAGAAGTTTTTTCCAAAAACTCTTGTTCAGAAAGACTTGTTCTACTATATTAATCTGCAATTGTTTCGTAATTTGCTCTTACGAAATCAAGCAACCCATTTATTGCTTTTTGACTAAATCCACTTGGTGGCATTTTAGATCTCCTTCTTATCTAAAAATTTAACCAATTCGACCATATCATCTGCCTGTCCTTCAAGTTCATCATAATACTTAGAATCCATAAATTTAAAATAATCCATAATCTTTCTAATGTTTTCCTTGTAATCATTAATTCCTGTTTTCCTTGTAAGCATATAAAATCCTTGAGCATATCTTACAATTCCTTCAGTTAGAACTCTTTTAGCAGAATCATCTATTCTATGGGTTTCAAGAAGAAGCCGAGTCATATCAGAAATTTCTCTTTTTATTCCTTGGTCAATTGTTTCTCCATTCTTTTCGCAACGATATTCTAACCCATGCTCAACTAAGCCTTCAGTAAGGGCGCTCAACCCATTCAACATTTTTTCATTAAATCCACAGATTGGCATTTTACTTTTCCTATCCTCTTATTAAAAATAACAATCTTTTCTTATAATACTTCTCTCCCCTGTACAGGGGGTATAATGGAAAGATTTTTATATGCTAATTTAAATTATATTATATGGTAAATAATGAAATGTTTAATCTATTGAAAATAGGTTTAACAGAAGGGGAAGCAAAGGTTTACCTTGCTTTAAGTGAGTTAGGAAGTTCAACAGTAGGACCTATAGTAAAGAAATCAAAGGTTGCTTATTCAAATGTTTATGATATTCTTAATAGATTAATAGACAAGGGGATTGTTAGTTTTATCATAAAAAACAAAACAAAATATTTTCAAGCAGCTCCACCAGTAAATTTAGTAGATTTTTTAGATAAAAAAGAAAAAGAGATAAATAAACAGAAAGAATCTTTGAAAGAGATATTACCAGATTTAGAAAAATTACAAGAACTTAAAATAAAACAAGAAGCAGAGATTTTTTTAGGAAAAAAAGGTTTAAGAACAGCTTATGAAAAATTATTAAAAAATACAACAAAAAAGGATGAACTTTTATTTTTTTATATTCATGAGGAGAAATATGGGGAAGAATCAAATTTTTTTTATAATAGTATAACAGAACTTTCACAAAAAGCTAAAAATAGAGGAATTTGTAACAAAGATTATCAAAAATCCTGGTTTGCAAAAAAAGCAGGATTTTTAAAGATGAAATTTACAAAAATTCCTATGCCTGGAAATATAGATATAATCAAAGATAAGGTTTTAATTGTTTCTTGGAGAGATACAATCTTCTCAATATTAATTAGTTCCCAATCTTTTGCAAATAATCTAAGAGATTATTTTGAACATATGTGGAATTTAACAAAGAATTAAATCTTATTTTAGAGGTTATGTTGTTGTAAATTATAATTTGTCATGAAGAATATTTTCTCACCCCATCAACTCCCTCTGGTTTAACCATATCATAACCACAGCCCCAATTATAAACATCCAATCAACAAGAAATGTTAATGCTACAAACCCCATAGCAATAAAAGAATAAATCACAACTTTTATATTAATTTTCTTTTTAGATTTCATTATTAATTAAAAGAGAGAGAGTTTTTAGAACTATTTATTCTCTGAAACCAGAAAAATTTCTTATCAAAAACTATTTATAACATTTTTACACTATTAATATAAAAACCAGGTCTTCCTTATTAACTACTAAAAAGATAGGAAGATATAGTTAAAGAAATTAAGCTATTAATCAACTCAGCTTAATTAAGCTTATAAAAATCACAAAATAAAGAAAAATTTAATTATAGTAAATATCTTACAAAATATAATGAGATGCAGATAAAAGCTTAAGCTAAACTGCTGCATGGCTTAAATATCATAAGACATTAAAAAAATCAAGACTTTAGTGTTGGAGATATTATAAGAAAATCTAAAAGGGTGATAAAATGAATTTCCTTAAAACCAAGAAATTAAAAGAATCTTCAAAAAAAATAATAAAACTTTTTTTCTTTCTCTATTTATTCATATTTTCAATTGAGATGATAAAAAGAGCTTCCTTTTTACTTGGACCAAATATTAAAGATTTTCTTTTACAAAGTTTAACCCCTATAAAAGCATTATGTATTGGATGGTTTACAACTTCTTTAATTCAATCATCAGGAGCAATGGCTTCTCTAACAGCAACTTTTGCAGGAAATAATTTAATAAGTCTTAACAAAGTAGTATTTGTTTTAATTGGTGCTTCAATTGGAACTACAATAACTGCATTAATAATATCTTTAATCACAATAACTAAAAAAAGAAGAGATTTTAGACATGGTTTTGAAATAGCTTTATGCTATACAATTTATAGTGCAATAGTAGGAACTTTAGTTTTTTTATTAGAATATTTTTTTAAATTATTTTCTAGATTATCTCTTTTTCTTGCATCTAGAATTCAGGGAAAACTTTCTTTATTAAAAATACCAGACATTATAAAATCAATAACCTCTCCAATTATGGATCCTTTATTTGAAAAAAGTCATAAACTTCTGCTTTTGATATTTGCTTTTATATTATTAATATTAACTTTAAAATATATAAGTAAATCAATTATAGATGTTTTAGGGGGAGAAAGAAAAGCAAGAAAATCCCTTAATAAATATTTTAATTCAAAATATAAAACTTATTTTATTGGGGTATTTTTAACTGCAATTGTATTTTCTTCAAGTATAACTATCGGGTTGTTAGTACCTTTAGCAATTGCAAGATTAATTAATTTAAAAAAAGCAATCCCCTTTATTTTAGGTGCAGATATAGGAACTTTTACAGATGTATTCTTAGCTTCAATAATTATAGGAAAAGTCCCGGCATTAGCCACGGCCATAACATATCTTCTTTTTGCTTTACTTGGGAGCATGATTTTTTTACCAAAAACAAAAATCTTATTTAAAATAACTAAATATATTTCAAAAAAATTAATTCATATTTCAAGAAAAAAAGCACTTTATGTTTTAATTGCATTTATTTTAATACCTTTATTTTTAATACTTATTCTTTGAGATAATA
>JAFCDM010000046.1 GCA_017609695.1 Candidatus Pacearchaeota archaeon
TACCCTTATACATTGCTTACTAAATGATTTTATACTGAACATTTTTTATTTTTTTTATTTAATATTTAAATTAATATTTTTAGCATATTAAAAGTTTTGCTATTTTAGAATTTGAGGGGGTCTTCTATTCTAATAAATCTGATAAGCTATCTCTTCTTCTTTTAAAGGTTTCTTCAAAAGCCTCTAAAGTAGCATTCTCCCTTTGAGTTACATAGTTTACTGCTAAAAAAGCAGAGGTTATTGGGGGGTAATCTTTTTTTCTAAAACTATCATAAGCTGAAACTAAAGGTCCATAATCGTGCTCAATTTCTTCCACCTTACGTAAAGCCCTGGTTGTAACCATTTTTTTTGGATTCCAGAAATTGCTTGCTCCAATTGCTAGAATTAAAGCAGGTTCTTTTTCAATCCCCCTATTAACTAAACTATAAAAGAAATGTTCTTCATTTTTACTAAAATTTTTTGGATTATTAGCTGCATAATCTAAGATTAATCCCCTTTCATTATCTACTTTAACTTGATTATTTTTTTCCATTTTTACTCCAAAAACTCAATACCTAATTCATCAGACATTTCCATTTGTCTTTGAATTTCAGGTGGAAGTTCCCTTCCTTTTATTTGAGAACTTTTAACTCCTGTAACTATAATCATAACTCTAATTGATTTTTCCATTTCCGGACTTAGTTGAGCCCCCCAAATCATTTTTGCATCTGGACTTAACCTTTCACCGACTGTTGAAATAATTTCTCTTGCTTCATCTAAACTCATATCATTCCCACCAATTATATTTACTAAAGCTCCTGTAGAATTTGAAATATCTGCATCAAGAAGAGGATTTAACATTGCTTTTTCTACTGCTTCTTCTGCTCTTTTAGCTGAATCTGATTCTCCCATGCCTATTAAAGAAACTCCTCCATTTGACATTACAGCTTTAATATCTGCAAAGTCAAGGTTTACTAATCCTGATTTTGTTACAAGTTCTGTTACTCCTTTAACAGCATTTGTTAAAATTTCATCTGCAACTTTAAATGCAGTTTGTAATGGTAATTCTGGTGCTATTTCTAATAATTTATCATTAGGGATAATAATTAAAGTGTCAACTATGGATTCCATTCTTTCTAAACCATATTCTGCATTTTCAATTCTTTTTTTACCTTCAATTGTAAATGGTAGGGTAACAACACCGATAGTTAATGCTCCTTGTTTTTTAGCTAATTGTGCAACAATATGTCCTGCCCCTGTTCCTGTTCCTCCACCTAAACCTAATGTTATAAAAACCATATCTGCACCATGTAATACCTTTTTAATTTCTTGTTCAGATTCATGTGCTGCTTCTTCTCCAACTTTAGGATTACTTCCAGAGCCAAGCCCCAAAGTTAATTCCTTGCCAATTAAAATTTTATGGTCTGCATTAGTATAAAGTAAGTCTTGGGCATCGGTATTTAAGGTAATAAATTCTCCTCCTTTAATCCCAATTTCTCTCATCCTACTTACTGTATTTCCTCCAGCACCACCAACCCCACAAACTTTTACTTTAGAATTTTGTTTTTTAAGTAATTCTTCTAATTCTCTATCTATTTCCATAATCTCTGGACTTTTATTGAAAATAGGGGTTGCATCTGTTAATGAAATTTCTTGTGTTTTTTCTGGGATTTTTTGTCTTAAAGAATCAGTTATTGGAGTGTCAGAAATATTGGTGTCAGAAACTGAAGAAGTTGAGGTTTGCGAATATAACTCAGGCTCTGAATTAGATTCTTGACTTGGATATTCTTCTTTATTTCCAGAATATTCTTCATCTCTTTGATAATCTCCTCTTTCATAATCATCTTCCATATCTGAAAAAAACTTAGATTAATATTTAAAGATTGTTGCCTCAAAACATATCTTATATAGATTATAATATAGGAGTGAAATGTTTATTAATGAGATTGGATTAAAGATTTAATGAGTATAAGGGATAAAATCTTAGTGGATGTAATGAGTACTAATGATAAAGGTTTAATTGGATTTACTCAAAATGGGGGGAAGTTAAGTTAAAAAGGTCTGAATTTTTTGATTTTATAAAAAAACCTCTTGATAAAGAAATATTACCTCAACTTCATGATGCTGTTGACTTTGATTTAAGAAGATTTATAGGATATGCAAATTCTGAAATAGAACCAGACGTTAAAAAGATTTTAGAAGCAGATAAAAAACTATATTTTCCCTGGAGAACTTGCTTTAGATGGGAATTGCTTATTGGTTTATTATACTCTTTACACAAGAAGAAAATAATCACTCTTTCTTTTCTTTATCAGTTTCTTGTTTTTTTTCTGGTTTTTCTTTAACTTCAAAATCAAATCCAGTCATATCTTTAAATTTTGTTTTTAACATTTCTATTAAGGGTTTTATTGTTTCTTCTTTAAAGATTACTTTTTTCTTTTCTTTATCTAATGTAAATTCAAATCTTTTTTTAAAGAAAAAATCTTGAAGATAGTTTATTTTTTCATTGTCATCTATTATCTTTCTAATGATTTTGAAATCATAATCAATTTCTTTTCCTGCTAAAGGATTATTAAAGTCAACAGTAACTCTTCCTCCTGAAACAGATAAAACTTTCACTATATAATCATCTAAATGAAAAGTCATTCCTTGAACTGGATTGATATCTTTCTCTCTAAAAATTCTCATTGGGATTGTTTTGATTAAAGAAGGATTTCTCTTTCCAAAGGCTTGTTTTGGAAGAAGATGGATTGAATATTTTTTTCCTATTTCTTTTCCTTCAAAGGCCTCGTCGAAACCTTTTAAAACCATTTCATTTCCTACTGAAATAATTATTGGTTTTACATTTGCTTGTTCTACCCCGATTTCTTCAGCTTCTTTTTTACTTGTGGTATCAAAGATTGTTTCATTTGTTTTACCTGTAAATTCTATTTCAATAAAATCATTTTTTTTGATTTTTTTTGTATCTGTCATTGAAAAGATAAAATAAAGGGGTTTAAAAACATTTATAAAAGCATTTTTGATTTATCTTTTATGGCTTTTAAATTAATTCCAGCTACACAAGCAAGACCTGGAACAAATATTTTAGTTGAAGGAGTTGCATGTGTTGTTAAATCTAATGATATTAGTAAAACAGGCAGACATGGACATGCCAAATGTAGAATTGAGGCAGTTAGTATTTTAGATGGTAAAAAAAAGGTTTTTATTAGTGGTGGACATGATAGGCTTGAGTGTCCTATGATTAATAAAAGTAAGGCCCAAGTCTTGTCTGTTATTAGTGAAAAAGCAAGTGTTATGGATTTAGATAATTATGAAACAATTGAAATCTTAATTCCAGAAGAACTTAAAGAAGAACTTAAAGATGGGGATCAAGTGGAATGTTGGGATGTTGAAGGGATTAAGATGATTAAAAAGAAAATTTAAGGATTAAAAATAAATTAAAAAAATGGCAACAAAATTACCTGCAACACAAGCAAGATTATTTAAAAATATTTTTGTATGTAGACATTGTAAAGCAAAGCTAAGAACTGATCCAAGAAAAGTTTTAGAAAAGAAAGTTAGATGCAGGAAGTGTCTTAAAAAGGCTTTTCGACCGATTAAAAAAAAATAAGATAAATACTCATAACTTATAAAATAGGAAGGTGATATGAGTTAAGATTAAGCTAATCCTTGCATAGCTTAAAAATTTATTGGATGATAAGTTTAATATAAATAAAAAGAAATAAAAAAGGGAAAAGAAAAAATGGCGTTTTATGTTTATGATATAATTTTTTTAGTTTTATTTAGTTTAGGTGTTTTTTGGTTTCTTTGGAAAAGAAAAAAGAATTTGAAAAGAGAGGGTTTAATGTATCTTTATAGAACTCAAGTGGGGGTTAAACTTATTGATTATGTTGGTGGGAAATACAAAAAAACATTAAGAGTTTTAAGTTATTTGGCAGTTATTTGTGGATATCTTTTAATGATAAGTATGGTTTATTTCTTAGGATATATAATTTGGATTTATTTTTTTAATCCAGAAATTGTTAGATTAATTAAAATCCCCCCATTAATGCCATTAATTCCTTATTTGCCTTCTTTATTTAAAATTAATTTTCTTCCTCCATTTTACTTTACTTATTGGATTATTGCAATTGCTGTTATTGCTATTTTCCATGAATTTGCTCATGGAATTTTTGCAAGAAGATATGGTGTAAAAATTAAAACAACAGGGTTTGGTTTTTTAGGACCTTTTTTAGCGGCTTTTGTAGAACCTGATGAAAAACAAATGCAAAAGAAAAGTAAGTTCCAACAAATAACTATTCTTTCAGCAGGGACATTTACTAATTTAATCTTATCCCTTTTATTCTTTTTATTATTGTCTGGATTTTTTGCTTTAGCTTATTCTCCTGCAGGAGCTATGTTTAATACTTATGCAACAGGCGCAGTAAATATTGATTCAATAAATCTTGTTGGTGGAAAAACTGTTAATAATCCTACAAATCAGGGAATTATTGATTTAATTGATGAAAATAATATAACAAATGATTTAGTTTTAGGAGGTAATGGCAATCCCTTAACCTTAACAAAGATTACTGCAAATAATAAAGATTATTTTATGACTGTTGATTTATTAAAAGAACAATTAGAACAAGAGGGGGAATATGTAATATTATATGAAGATTTGCCTGCAATTAACATTGGATTAAGAGGGGTTATTACAAACATTAATGGAAAAGAAGTTGCAACTCAGGAAGATTTAAGTGAAATTATGAAAGATTACAAACCAGGAGATAAGATTAATATTAAAACTAATTTTGAAGAAGAGATTATGGAATATAATTTTAATTTAGGTGAGGACCCAAATCAAGAAGGAAGAGCTATGATTGGTATTGGATATTCTTCTTCGCAAAGAACTGGAATTCTTGGACGAGTTTCTGGATTTTTTAATTTCTTTAAAAAACCAGCGACACATTATGAGCCTGCCTTTAATGCAGAGTTGATTATATTTATTTATAATCTTATTTGGTGGCTTGCTTTGATTAACTTTAGTGTTGCTTTAATTAATATGTGGCCTGTTGCTATTTTTGATGGTGGGAGAATGTTTATGCTTACTATCTGGGCAATAACTGGAAGTGAAAAATTTGCTAAAGTTATGTTTAAG
>JAFCDM010000047.1 GCA_017609695.1 Candidatus Pacearchaeota archaeon
TGGAACTTCAATTACCCCTTTTTTTAGAGTGATTCCTCTTTTTTCAAAATAATTATTATATCTTTTTGGAAGATATGTAGGAGATAGTGAAGAACTATATTTAAAACCTAATTTTTTTAATGAATCATAATCTGGTTTTTTTAGTCTTGGAGACCTAAACCCTTTAATTTTGTTATTTATAATTTTTTCAATTATTTGTTTTGAGCTTTTAACCTCCTCTTCTTTATATTCTTTAACTTGATGATGCAAATTATGGGAAGCTATTTCATGAACTTTAGACATCTCTTTTAATACCTCAGGATATTTTAATGCAAAACTTGCAGTAGTAAAGAAAGTTGCTTTAATCTTATGTTTCTCTAATAAACTTTGTATTTTATTTAATCCTCTGAAACTAAATTCAAATTGTTCTTGTTTTGGAATCTTTACCCCATATTCTAAAGGCAAATCAAATTCTTCTAAATCAAAACTTAATAAAATCTTATTCATATTTCCCAAAGATATCATTTAATCTTATTCTTAATAAATCTAAAAACATTTTTATTGGATCTTTTAAAAAATTAATTTTTGAATCTTTTGTCCCATATCCTTCTAAAACAACTGCTTTAACTTGTTTGATTTTGTATGATTTTTTCTTAGCTAAATATAATATTTCTGTATCAAAAGACCAGCCAGTAAGAGTTTGTTTAGAGAAAAGAACTTTAGCTATATCTTTTCTAAAAGCTTTTAATCCACATTGTGTATCTTTTATATTATATCCTAATATTATATTAGAGATTATACTAAAACCCTTCCCAAAAATTCTTCTTAAAGCACTTATACTTTTATGATTGTCTGTTTCTAAATTCCTTGAACCAATTACTATATCAAACTCTTTTAAATAAAATAAAAGATTTTTAAGATTCTCAAAAGAATATGCTAAATCTGAATCAATAAAACAGATATAATCTCCTTTAGCTTCTTTTACTCCTTTTTTTATGGCAAATCCTTTTCCTTTATTATTCTTATAAGAAATAATTCTGAAAAATTTTTGAGGATATTCTCTTAAAATTTTTAGGGTATTATCTGTGGAACCATCGCTAACTATCAAAATTTCCCAATCTTCCTTTTCTTTTTTTAAAAATCCCCTTAACTTTTCTAATGTTTTATTGATAATCTTTTCTTCATTATATACTGGGATTATCAAAGATATCTTCATAGTAAATTTGTATCTGTTTTGTTTTATAAATATAATTATATTTAAATACTTTAGATTAGATGCTAAAAATATGAAAATTGCTTTGGTAGATATTCGAAAAAATGGGGATAATAAAGATTATAATGGGGGGTTTGGAACAACTTTCCAGGTTGGGAATTCTTTTAAGGCTAAAATTTTGTCTTTTGTAAGGTCTAATTTAGAAAATTTGCCTACTATGTCCTATGCATATATTGCTGCTATTTTCAAAAAAGAGAATCATTCTGTAAAATATTATTTAAATAAAATGCCTGAACCTTCAGATATTATTCTGATTCATGTAAGTTTAATTAAAAATAAAGAAGAAATTGAATTAATTAAAAAAATGAAGGGTGAGGGAATTAAGAATATTGGGGTGTATGGGCCCTTAGCAACAGTTAAACCAGAATTATTTAAAGAGGCAGATTTTATAATACAAGGAGAACCAGAAGAAGCGATTTTAAAGATTTCTAAAACAAGCAAAATCCCAAAAGGAAAGATTAAGAGTAATCCTATTCTTGACTTAGATGTGCTTCCTTTTCCTGATTGGAGCTTGTTTCCAGTAAAAAAGTATTCTTTTTCACCAAGTTTACCATTAAAACCCTTTATTTTTGTTTTAGCAAGCAGGGGCTGTCCGTATGGATGTTCTTATTGTCCATACAAGGTTTTTGGGACTTATAGATTTAGGAAATCTAAGAAGGTAATTGAAGAATTAATATATTTAAAAAAAGAGTATGGAATAAAAGCTTTTTATTTTAGAGACCCTACCTTTTCAATAAATCAGAAAAGAATAGAAGAATTAGCAGGATTGATGGTGGAAAATAAACTTAATTTAAAATGGGGTTGTGAAACAAGACTGGATTTACTAAATATTCCTTTATTAAGATTATTGTACAAGGCAGGTTTAAGAGCAATAAAAGTAGGTATAGAATCTTTAGACCATGAACTATTAAAAAAACATAAAAGACTTCCCCCAAATGTAAATCACCAAGAAAAAATAATAAAATTCTGTAAAAAAATTGGAATAAAAGTTATTGCTTTTTATATTATGGGATTGCCTACAGATACTAAAGAAAGCATTAAAAAAACTCTTAAATATTCTAAAAAATTAAATACTAGTTTTGCTAATTTTAATATCTGCACGCCTATTCCTGGAACTCCATTTTATGAAACTTTAAAAGATAAAATCTTTGAGACAGATTTAAATAAATTTGATAATTTTCATTCTGTTTTTAAACATGATAATCTTACAAAAAAAGAACTTTTAAAATTTCAAGAAAAAGCACTTACAAGTTATTATTTTAGAGCAAGGTATATTTTTAGATACCTTATTGAGAGGATTAAAATAAGATAAAATGGAAGATAAATTAAAAGCCTATAAAACAAAAAAATGGAAGATAAATTAAAAATTTTAATAACTGGTTCTACTGGAAATGTTGGGAAGGTTTTAAGGGCTTGCCTAACGAAAGAGGGTTATAGTCTCTCTTGCTTAACAAATGGAAATAAGAAATTTAACGACGAGGTGGTTGGAGATTTAAAGGATTATGATTCTTTAGTTAATGCTACTAAAAAAATAGATGTTGTTATCCACTTAGCAGGGTTATTAAAAGGAAATAAGAAATTATTAAACCAAGTTAATATCCAAGGGACAAAAAACTTAATTCAGGCTTGTGAAAAAAATAATGTGAAAAAAATTATTTTTATTAGTTCTTTAGATATTAAATTTAAAACAGATTATGGAATTTCTAAATTAAAGGCAGAGGAGGTTATTAAAAATTCTAAATTAAACTATGTTATTTTGAGGCCTAGTGCTTTGTATGGGCAAGGTTTTAAAACCGGGATAAATTCCCTTATTAAATTAGTAAAAAAAAGCCCTATTTTTCCTATTCCTGGTTCTGGAAAAAATCTATACCAACCGCTTTATGTTAAAGATTTGATTTTATTAATAAAACAGATTATTGACAAAAATAAATTTAATAATAAATCTTATTTTATTGGGGGAAAAGAGATTATTAGTTTTAATGTTTTAATAATCTTGATATCTAAACTTCTTAATAAAAGAACAATTAAAATTCATCTTCCAATCAAATCTAAAAATTTTTATTTTGATAAAATATGTGATAATAAAGAAATAAAAAAAGATTTTGAGTTTAATCCTATTTCAATAAAAGAGGGGATTGAGAAGATAGTTTAAGAAAGAATTACAACCTATAAATTATCAAAGTTGGTTGTGTTCTTTGAGCATCTGCAAAATAACCTTGAATCGCAGTTAAGTTTTGTTTTTGCGGATAAGCATAAGCCCATTCTTGGTGTGGTTCAAAAATAGATATCATTAAAAATCTTATGTTAGGGTCTGAGGATTTTAATATTTCAAATTCTTCTTCTGTATTTGGAAGCCGTATTGCTTGCCTCTCACTATAAAATTGTATATGGGGCCAACTTTTAGTCACAATTACATCCTCTTTTTGGGAATTTTCTTTTAACCATAATCCTGCTTGTTTAACTTGCAAATAAGAATCTTTTCTTGATTTAATCAAAACATCTGCACTTTTTAATTGTAAATAAGTTATTGAACCTAAAAGGATTATTAAAAATAATATTGCAATAAATTTTCTATATTTCTTGATAGTATCATATGTTTTTAATATAAAAACTCCTGCAAGACTAAAAACTATTGGAATGCTGTTTATTATATATCTATCTTCATTAAAAGCAACTGATAAACTTACAACTATGATTGGGATTATAAATAATAAAAACAAAAATAAGTCTTTGTTTAATGCCTTATTTTTTCCTTTAATAAGAACATCAAATCCTAAAATTAACTTATACATTGAAAGTAATCCTAAAATAAAAAATATTAAAAGAGGCCAGGATAAAAGTGTTGGAAACATAAAAATATATGATTTAAAGTTATCATATCCATTTGAAAAATACTCTCCTTCAGCAGGGGAATTCCACCCTCCTGCTTGACTTATCACAAAACCTCCAAATTCTTGATACCCCCAAATAATATAAGGTGTTAAAATTAAAATAAAGATTAATGCAGCAATCCACATTTCTTTTTTAAGTATGAATTTTAATTTTTGAGTTATTAAAAGATAAATTAAAAGAGAAAATAAAATTGTGGCAGTAGGTAATTTAAACAAAGTTCCAACAGCAGTCAATGCTGCTCCAAGATATAAAGATTTTTTTGAATTATATTTAAAATATTTATAAAAAAAGTAAGCTGAAAAAGTATAAAAAGTTAGAGAGGGAATTTCAACTAAAATTCTGAAAGTATAAAAAATATTTAGATAAAAAATTGACATTAAAAAAGAAGCTATTAAAGCTACTTTTTTATTAAAAACTTCTTTTGCAAAAAGATACATTCCTACAATTGAAAACATGGAAATAATCAACATAAAAAATCTTGGTAAAAATTCATTATATGCTATTCTTAAAAATCCTGCCATTATTAAAGATAGTAAGATTGGACGAACTGGAAGGAATTCATATTCTAAACCAAAAGCCAAAGCTCTTGCCATACTCATATATTCTGCACCATCCCACCAAAGTGGTTGGTTTTGAGTCATAAGAAAGTAATAAAAACGAATTATAAGCCCTAAAACCACTATCATAGTTAGAGTGAGATTGTGGGGTTGTTTTAACCAATTTATTATTTTATCTTTTCTTTTTTCAATTTTCTTTTCTGTTTTTTCTAAATCTTGTAAAATATCTTGTGCATCCATTTTTTGTTATTATAATCTAATAAATCTTTAAGTTATGCCTCGGTTGGATTAAGCTTTTTCCTTGTATTTCTTTATTTTATAAGTTAATCATCTATTTATCTCTTGGTTTTATTATTTGTTGAGCATATATAAAATTATTGTAATTAATTTAATAAACTAAAAATTCCTTTTTG
>JAFCDM010000048.1 GCA_017609695.1 Candidatus Pacearchaeota archaeon
TAATTTCACAGAATCGTCTTGATTTAAATAAACTCTTACAAGCTCAGCTAAAGTTTGATTATCTAAATTAACTTCTAATTCATTTTTTTCATCTTTAATTATTTTTATTTCCATTTTATTTTTTATTTTTCTAAAACCCAACAAACTTTAAGCCTAATTATTTTGTCTCTTAATCTCAGTTAAGCATATCTCATCATGTTTATCAGATATAGATATTAATAATTTTTGGTTTTTAAATTTAATTATCTGTAGAAACTAAAGAAAAAGTGTGTTTTTAAAACTTACTAATCAAAATTTTACCTCAAACCAACTCCTCATCAAACTCCTGAACTACCTCAGAATCCTGAATCCCATCCTTTTCTATACCTATTAATTCAATCCCACCAATTTCTTTATCTAATTCTCTAGACTCTCTTTCTCTCATCAACCTAAGCTCTTCTTTTCTAGCCTCAACTAATCTCTGTCTATATTCTATTTTCTTTTGTTCCTCAATTCTTTCTTGCCTACTTGCTTGAATTTTTTTTCTATGTAAATCCCTTAAATCTCCAATTGTTACTCTTTCCACATTTGTTTTATGAATATCCAAACCCCCCCTATCATCTAATTTTGGTTCTTCTTTTATTTCTTCATTTACTTCTAAACTATGTGTCGGCCTCTCTATCCTACATTCAACAACTGCTTCATCATCTAACAAAGGGACTTCACTATCTCTTTTCATTTCAACTTTACAATGAATTTCAGGTTCTTCTTCCTCAACTTCTTCGTCTATTTTTTCAATTTCCGGTTCTGGGATAAAATCTAATTCTTTTCCTTCTAAATCTAAAAGAACAGGTTTTGAATCCTTCCGCTTAACTTTCATTAATTCTTCAAAACTAGGTTTCTTTAATTTAACTTGAAAAAATTGCTCTAACTTTCTTATTAAAGCTTCAGCATTTTCCGGAAATTTTGCTTTTTCAATCATTTCAATAGCAATTTCAGATTCACTAATCTCTTCTGCAAGTTGTTTTTGAGAAAGTCCTTTTCTTCTTCTATTTTTCATAATCTCCCAATGAAAATGATAAACCAAATCTAATCTTTCTTTTTCAGGAAGTTCAAGAATTGGGTTTTTATCAAGTTCCTTTAATTTATCTTCCCTAAAAAAAGTCTTTTCTTTGCCTAAATCCTTTATCCCAGACAACCGCTTCATTCTTTCATAAACCCCAACCCCTTTTTCAGACTCCCTAAGTTTAGCAGAATCTGGTTTTTTTATAATCGGAACATTTTCAATTATAGAGCACCTTTCACAAATCTTTCCCATTCTACCCTCATAAACAGCATCAAAAAGCCTTACTTCCTCCCCATCAACATCACACCTTATGCATCTTTCCATTTTTATTACCCTATTTTACAAAATTCATAGAAAAAACCCATTTTTATTCTTATTCGTGATTAAAAATATATAAGGGACTACTCAAGATATTTCTCTATTTCTTCAACAGTTTGTAATTCACTTATTTTAATCTCCTCATTTATCAAAATAAGAGGTAAATCATCTATAGTGATATTATATTGATTTAATAAAACATTTATAGCAGAAACATCATGATTATAAGCAATTGGAATAAGTAAAATTTCATCACCTTTTTTTTCCTTAAAATCTGCAAGTAGTTTTGAAAAACTTTGTTGTTTTGCTTTTATATCTAATCTCGGTTTTTCATATTCTGGTAAATAAAAATAAACAACATTAAAATAAGAAGCATTACAATTTTCTTTTATTTTAAGAGAATTCATAAATAACATTGCTCTTAATAAATCATATTTTTTATGTTGAACGATTAGGTTATCAGTTAATCTTCTTGCTTGTTCATATTTTTCTAAAATCTTAGCTTCTTCATATATCTTATCTGTAAATTTCATATTTTCCTCTAAAGCAAATTCACAATTAAAACTTCCTCTTGAATATATTTCATTTTGCAATCTCATATCTAATAATCCAACTTCAGATTTTTGATATAAATTACTTATTTTAGAAGTTCTCCAATTTTCTAAAATAACTCCAAAAAGAACCCCCATACCAAAAATTAAAATTGTTATTAAAAAAGCCTGCCAGAATACATGTTTTTGTGATTTAAGCATTTTTTTATTCCAATTTTTTATCAATAATCCAATAAACTTTTAATCTATACAAATACCAACTTAATCTCCTACTTACATCCCATTACTTTCTACAAGATTATTAGTTTTGTTTTATCTCTATAATTTATAACATTTAGTTTTTATTAATTATGGTTATATAACACTCATCTCCAAACCCTCTTACCTTTCAAAGTATGCCAAATTGCAGCCAGCATAATAAAAGGGTAAAAAGCCATATAAACAATCATATAAAAAGGAATATTAAAGAGATTTTCTCTTTTCAATATTTTCTCTTTCAAAACTATAAAAACAATTAAAAGCAAGACTAATCCAAATAAAAACAAAACTATTCCTAGATAATTTAAAACAGTAGGGGTTATAAAAATTTCTTCTGCTGTTAATATTGCGGTTTCAGTCACTATAGAATATCTTGTTATTAAAAAATTAGAAATAATTCTCCTAGTTAAAAGATAAAAAAATATACTCAAACCTAATAAACCTAAAAAAGTGCTTAAAATAAAAAAAGGAATAATAAAAAATCCTAACATTCCTTTTTTAGAATCAAATAAAGATTTTCGATATTTATAAATGCATTGTAATCCTCCAACATTCCACCTTCTTCTTTGTTTAAACCAAGGAATAAATTTATCTGGAACCGTACTTGAAACACTAGTATCTAAACACATTCTTCTTTTCCAATCCTTAAAAGTTAAATTCCAAGCAATCTCAATATCTTCAGTCATATTTTTTTCATCAAATCCCCCAACATCCACTAATGCAGTTTTTCTATATACAGCTAAAGGTCCAGGAGTAACATAAATTGCATCAACATACTCTAAAAGTTTCCTTGTTAATGCTATCATTTTATACTCAATTCCCTGCAACTTTTCCATGAACTTTTTTCTGTTTCTTGCTGTAACTGGACAAGTCACTGCTCCAACTTTTTCATTATCAAAAAAACCTACCATTTTCGAAAGACAATCAGAAGCAGGATAAGAATCTGCATCAACAACAATAACTAATTCCCCTTTTGCAATTTTTAAACCATCATTTAAACTTGCTGCTTTTCCTTTATTTTTTTCATGGCTAATAATTTTCAAAGTTTTATATTTCTTAAGTAATCCCTTAACAATTTTAAGAGTATTATCTTCACTACAATCATTAACAACAATAACTTCTATAATATTTTCATAATCAATAGCAAAAATATGTTCTAATGTATCTTCAATAGTCTCTTGTTCATTAAAAGCAGGAACAATAAAACTAACCGAATAATTTTTTTTTGTCTTAGGATAATTAAAAATATCTTTAGAATTTCTTAAATAAATAAGCAAAAACATACTCAACATATACAAAGATATGAACATATATCCCAAATAAATATAAGGTAAAATCATTAGTTATCTCCTACACCTATAAATTTCATCTTTTTTCTAAAAAAATAAAAAAACTTCTGTTTATTAACATTATTCTTCTTTAATATCTATAATTCTAGTGTCTTATTATACCTATAAGCTACACATAATCAAGCTTAAGTTTTAGATTTACATAACTTTTAAATTTATATATTACTAAAATCTTTTTCAGTGCTATTCTCTTCAATACCAATAATTTTTCCTTCTTTCTTCTGTAAATGAAAATACTCATAAAAATCATCGCTTAATCTTAATTCTTTGGTATGTCCTACTCTTTTAGCTTTCACTAAATCAACATCAATAAATTTCTTGACATGCTCATAAGCTTTATTCCCTCTAATTTTTATTATAACACTTTGTTTAACAGGTTGTTTATATGCAATAACAGCCAAAGTTTCCTGTTCTGATTTACTAAACTCACTAGTTCCTGTAGCTAACTTATTAATCATATAAACATACTCTTGTTTAACATCCATTTTCCACATATTTGCCTTAGCAACAATTTCTATTGAAGAATCTTCCTTGTTATATTTTTCAATTAATTCTTCAATTAATTCTTTTAACATTAAAGGATTAATATCTGTAAGCATAACTAAATCTTGTAAATTCAAAAATCTTGCAGATAAAAATAAAGCAGCCTCTACCTTTTTTAAATTATCAATCTCTTTAGCTTCATCCATTTCTTTAGCAGTTTCTGCAGTAGTATGTTCAATCACTTTTTTTTGTTTATTTTCCTTTTCCATCTTCTATATTTATCCTCATATTTTTATAAACTTTTAAACTATACTAAATATTCTCCCTTAAACTTACATAAGATTATTAGTTTACTAATACTATTAAAAAGAAAGATGTTTTAAATATTGTGATGTAGATATATTCTTTAAGATAATTAAATTTATAACCTTAAATTAATTAAGTTTGCAAGTCGCATGATATAATTCTCTTGAATTAGGAAGTGGAAGAGGAGGAAGACCTATTAAATATGTTGGAGGACATAAAGGCGCAGGAAACTTTTTAAAAACTTCATCTTGTGCTCCAAGTCTTTTCTCAGTCCTTTCTGTTGTAAAATATTCTCCATCATCGCACAATCTTCTTGTTTGATAAGTGTCTGGCTGTTCCAATATACTTCTATTATAAATTTCAAAAACTTTTTTCATATTAGCCAATCCATGTAAAACATAAAGCAAGCTATGGTCTTCTGCATCCCAAACCCCTCCCTTATTAAAAAACATATGCCAAAAACCTTTTTGTTCATGCTCTCCAGATATTGCTACAGAAATCCCCCCAGGTAAATCATATTTTTTATGAGGCATATCTAAATCAAAAACTTCCTTTTTCAAATCATAATAACCAACCCCCTTAGGAAATTCTACTTTTTCGAATTTCTTATCTAAACAACATTTTCCTTTAGAAATATACCCTCTTACATTTATATGGGGATACCAATGAGGTGCAGTCTTTTGGAAACAAAACCCCCCCTCTCTTTTAAAACATATCCTCCTTAAAATAAAATAATTCAAATCAGAATTTGTTAACCCAT
>JAFCDM010000049.1 GCA_017609695.1 Candidatus Pacearchaeota archaeon
CTATTGTTGTTCTTGGTTGAGCAAGAGAAAATTGATTTGATTTAACATAATCCATTTCAATATAACACTTATTTCCTTTGATATCTTGTACTATAATTTCTCCTGATTTTGATTCAGAAACATTTATGTAATCCTCGAAAGCCATATAATTAGGAAATCTTCTATCTCCTTTATCAATATTTACTGTTCCAGAATGTAAGGTTGTTGTATAAGTGCCATCAGGATTTTTCCAAACATCTGTTGTTGCTGTTCTTTTCCAGATTGTAGAACCCTTTTCATCAACACCTCTTACATCATCACTTCCAACAAAACTAATAAATAAAGCTAAAAACAAAACACATATCAAGAGAAATTTTAGATAACCTCCTGCTTTTTTATTAAATACCATAAAATATATAACTCTTTATATTTAATAAAGGTTTTTATTCATCTAAAGATTGAATTCCAAAGATTTCTAAAGAATTCTATTATTTTATCAATTATATTATTAACAACAGGAATAATAGTTCCAGATGGAACACATTTCTCTAAAATGACTTTATTTTCTTCTATGTTTGAAAGTGGAAAAGTCATAGTTGAACCTGTATTAGAAATATAAGTACATACTCCTATTCTTTCAGGTGCAAATCCTTTTTCATAACAACCATCTCCTTGTAAATCAAGACTATGAAAAGTTTTTCCACTTAACTTGTTAACTGGAAATAATCTTAATTTTACATGTTCACATAGTTCTTCTGCTTTTTCATTTAAACAATCCATATCATAATAATCTTTTCCTATTTCTTCACATTCTTCTTGTGTTTGAGCAAAGACTAATGGCAATAAAAATAATAAAATTATTGATGTTAAATATATTTTATTTTTCATTTTATCCTCCTTTCATTTTCTTCTCCTTAATAAAAATATTATTATAATCACAAGTAATATAGAACCAATAATAAATCCATATATCCAATAAGTTAAATTACTTCTTTTTTCTTCTAATCCACTAATAACAAGATTTTTATCTTCTATTGTTAATCTTAATAAATCAATTAATCTTTGTTCTTCTTCTAAACTCAATTTTAATTCATAAATTAAATCAATTTGTTCATCAATAGTTAATCTTAATGTATTAATTATTTCAGCTTCTTCTTCAAGACTTAATCTTAATTCTGCTATGATTCTTGCTTTTTCTTCAACTGTTAATTCTAAAGCTTCTATTATCTCTGCTTGTTCACTAATAGTTAATCTAAATTCAAAGACTAATTGAGCCATTTCCTGATTAGATAAATCTAATTGATTAATTAAATCAGCTTGTTGTTGAATATTTAATTCTAATTCAAATATAAGTTGAGCATCTTCTTGAATAGTTAATTCTAAGTCATTAATTAATTGAGCTTGTTCTTGTATTGTTAAATCTAATTGATTAATTAACTGTCCCATTTCTTGATTTGTTAATTGTAATTCAGAAATAATATCTGCTTGTTCTTGAATATTAAGTTCTAAATTATTTATATAATTAGCTTGTTCTGAAACAGTTAAACTTAAATCTATTATTTGTTGAGTATCATCAGAAATTATTAAATTTAAAGCATCTATTATATCTGATTGTTCAGAAAAAGACAATTCCATTTGATTAATTAAATTTACTTGCTCTTGATTTGTTAATTCTAATTGTTGTATTAAAACTATCTTTTGAGCTAAATTAAGTTCTAAATTATCTATTATATTTGCTTGTTCTTGAATATTAAGTTTTAAATTATTAATTATTTCTGCTTGTTGATTAATTGCTAAATTTAATTCAACTATTAAATTAGCTTGTTCATTAGAAGTTAATTGCATCTCAGAAATTAAGTTAGCTTGTTCTTGTATATTCAACTTCAACTCTCCTATTATCTGTGCTTTTTCTTCAATATTTAAATTAAGGTTATCAATTAAATTTGCTTGTTCTTGAATATTTAGTTCTAAATCACTAATAATTCTTGCTTGTTCTTCAGAAGTCAATCTCATTTGAGAAATCAATTCAGCTTGTTCTTCTACAGATAGTCCTAAAGCATCAATTAAAATAGCTTGTTCAGAAGATATGTCTGTTAGTTCTTGTATTAATTGAGATTGTTCATTTAATTCCAACTCAAGTTGAGAAATTAGATAAGCTTTTTCATCTATTAATAATTCATAAGAGTCTATAATATCTAATTGTTCCTGTAATGTTAATTCTAAATCATTTAATATCCTAGCTTTCTCATCTAATAAATTTTGAAGTTCATCAATATCCCCTTCTAATAAATCTATTTCTTCTCTTAAAGATTCTGCTTCTGACTTTATTCTTATAGTTTCAGTTTCTCCTAATAACTGATAAATTTTAACCCTATCATTTGCAGTTATTGGACCCCTATCTATTCCAAACTCTTCAAAACCTTCTATAACATTTATTCCAGAATAAAGATTTGTTGGTAAATAAACATCTATTATTTGTGTTACATCTAATACTTCTGTTTTTATAACTGTAGGAACTACAAAATCAAAGAAATTATCTCCTTGTACTATATTTAAATTATCAAAAACTTCTGTTTTTTCTTTTGTTCCTAATATTGTTGGAACTTCATATTTAACAGATAATTTTGCTATTAAATTTATTTCAGAATTACTTCTGATATTAACATCTACATCTACATCTTCTCCTTCTAAATAAACACTTTTAAGAGTTGAAATTTCTGAATCTATCATTTCAGAAGGTAAAGATAATCTATAACTATTTTTTATTTGGCATTTTAAATCTCCAGAACAAGAACTAGTATAAAACCTTTGATCTCCAAATTGAACTTCTAATCCAGAAGAAGTTGGAGGTAAATCATCAAAGTAAATATTTCCATCATCAGAATAAGCTTTTTGAATTGGACTATCTTGGAATTCTAGTTCATCGATTAAAACATCATCTTTATAAACATTTACAGAATAAAAACAACCATCTTCTAGTCCTGTTTGTTGTAACCCACCATAGTCTTCTATAAGTTCTCCACCAAAAGTATTTCTTTTACACCATATCCCCTGCTCCCTCTCATAAATATATCCGTTATTATTTCTCCATCTAACAGAAGATTCTCCTTCTGTAACACAAGGGGTATAAGTATAAGTAATAGGAGTTTCATAAATCCAATGTTGACATCCATCACTATCAATATTTGTTGTTTGAAAATTTGAACTTACTGGTTCTTCTATACATTCCATAATTGGTCTTGATATATGTGAAGTTGTTTCAAATTTAAACTTTGATGATAATGTTGGAATTGTTACTGTTGGAGATGAGATTAAATTCCAATTATACCACCAAGATTGAATATCACATTGAGAACCTTCTCTTGGTGGAGCAGTATAAGAAGTAAATTGATTAGTTTGAATAGGCATTACTGCTTGTTGAATTAGTGTAAAATAAAACACTAAACCAAGTAAAACTAAAATCATTAAAACTATTCCAAAGGTTATTTTCTTTCCCATTTAAATATTCCTGCCCAACAGCTTTTTACGATAAATCAAAAAATAAGCAATAGTTAAACCAGCTAATATAAAAATAGTGTACATAACTATTGTGTCATTTGCAAAGAATCTTCTTAAATCAAAAAAGACATTATTAGCTGCATGCATCATAGCAAAAGGAATAAAACTTCCAACTAAAACTGTTATTAATCCCCCTATTGTCCAGAAAAAGAATACAGTTAATTTTGCGATTTCTGAATTAGAATATCTTAATAAGTGGTTTCCTAAACCAACAAGTCCTACTATTAAAGGAAATAAAAATAAAGCAAAAATCTTAAAATTTGTAGAAGATAAATTTGTTTTCCTACTAACAACCCTTAATAAGAAGAAAAGAAAAGCAATTGTAAAGGCTGCACCCAAATTCTCACTTACAACCACCAAGGCAGTTGAAAATAACAAACTACTTCCAGCAGTAAATTGTTGGGGTAAAACAGCTAATCCTGTAAAAGATTCTTGAGCTGATAATGTGGCAATTAATCCAAATATGGCAAATAATATAAATGATAAAAAAGCTAATTGTATAACAGTAAATCTTTTAAAAAAAGGCAAGGCAGGAGATTCTCCTTGAGAATTAAATGCTAAAGTATCTCCATATTTATTATCTCCTCTATTAATATATAATTCTATACCAAAAAGTAGTAAAATGCCAACTAGAAATCCAATTCCAGGACCAGAATAGAAAAAATATTGTGTTAAAACCTCTTCAGAATCAAATCCTCTAGCAGCCAAACCAATTGTTTGTGTAAACTGAATTAATATAAACAACAAAACAGCAGAAAGTGTAAAAACTCTAATAATTCTTTTTGCTTTATTACTTACCATTAAAATATTAGGTACTTATACCTTATAAATATTATTAATAATTTTAAAGGTTAATTTTAATTAACTCTTTCTGAAAATTAATAAACAAAGACAAACAATACAAATTAAGATTACAAAGATAATTAAAATCCAATATATAGGATTTAAATCTTTTATCTTTTCTCCAATATTTTCTTTTATATCTTCAATAACTTCTTTAACTTTATCTATTATCCCAAGTCCTTCTAATCCACTAGGTTTATCAAAAGGTCCACCAGCCCCTCCAGGATTTTCTACTATAAAAGTATCTGAAAAAGTATCTGTTCTACTTCCTAAATTATAATAGTTTGCATTACATTGAAGAGTATATTGTTTATTATCAATTAAATCTGTTGGTATAAAAAAAGATTTATATAAAGTAATAGGGATTTTATTAATCATTTGATTAAAATTAAGTGAACTATAAGTATTTATGCCACTTGAAATATAACAAGTAAAATCCACTTCTTTTTGTACTAATTGAGAATCTTCTACTTGAGCAGTGATAGAACAATTCATTGTTTTTCCTGCATTTATCTTAGATGGGCAATCAACACTTAATTTAAAGGTTCCTGTTTTGCTATCTATTCCTTCTAAAGCTTCTGTTTGCCTATAATCTAAATTATAAAATTCTAAAGTAATATTCCACCAAGCTAAACTATTAGTTTTAGTATAATTAACATCTCTTAATTCAAGT
>JAFCDM010000050.1 GCA_017609695.1 Candidatus Pacearchaeota archaeon
TAATTATCAAATGCCAGAGGAATATACTTTAGAAGAAACAATTGTAGGAAAAAATAGGGAAATAATATCTAAAGACAAACCTGTTTTAAAAGCACTTTTAGGAACAGATAATCTGTCTCAAATAAGACAAGTTTATAATTGGATTAATCAAACTCCAACTTGGATTTGGAGAATAAACTCAAAACCAAATTCAATTGATGAAAGAGTCGCGGGGTTCATTGCGGATTCCTTCTGGGTGCTTCTCGATTGCTGTGGGACCCCTGCTGGTGCTAATCCTGCGCTCGGGGTGTTTGCGAGAGCCGAAGGCACGAGCCAATGAAAAATCCTGCGCTCGGGGTGTTTGCGAGAGCCGAAGGCACGAGCCAATGAAAAAATTTAGATATATTTATAAAGAATATTCTATCTAATTTAATGCTTTAGTAATTATTTAGAGGTTTATTGTCTAAATAAACTAATAAAAAATAATAATTTAGGCCACATGCATATTTATAGAATAACTTTTAGTTATCATAAAATACAATAATGATAGTTAGTAATAATGATAAAACCTTAGGTAAGTTTTTAAATGAAAATTAAAATTATGGTGAAATTTGGTAAATATGCTACTAAAGTCGCGGGGTTCAATGCGAATTCCAACAGGGTGAATCTCAATTGCAATAGGGCCCCTGCTAATGCTAATCCTGCACTCGGAATGACCTAAAACTAAGGCTTTTAATTATGAAAACCTATAAAAAACTTTGGAAAAAACTTTATTCATACGAAAATTTATTTTTTGCATATAAAAAAGCAAGGAAAGGAAGATCAAAAAAATATTATGTTATTGAATTTGAAAAGGATTTAAGGAAAAATTTACTTCAATTGCAAAAAGAACTTATAGAAAAAACATATTCTCCAAAACCACTAAAGAAATTTATAATAAGGGACCCAAAAACAAGGAAAATTTTTAAATCTTCTTTTAGAGATAGGATTATTCATCATGCAATTGTTAATATCCTAAATCCAATATATGAAAAAATTTTTATTTATGATAGCTATGCCTCAAGAAAAAATAAGGGGCATCATAAAGCAATAAAAAGGTTTGATTATTTTAAAAGAAAAGTAAGTCAAAATGGAAAAAAATTAAATGGAATAAAAGATAATAATTATATTTGTGGTTATTGTTTTAAAGCAGATATAAAACATTATTTTGATACAGTTAATCATAATATTCTTATTAAGATATTGAAAAGAAAAGTTAGGAATAAAGATTTGATTTGGCTAATCAAAAAAATTCTAAAAAACTTTGGTAATAAAGAAGAAGGCATGCCTTTGGGAAACTTAACATCTCAATTTTTTGCTAATGTTTATTTAAATGATTTAGATTACTTTGTCAAATACAAATTAAAGACTAAATATTACATAAGATATGTTGACGATTTTATTATTCTTTACTCATCCAAAGAAAAACTCGAAATCTGGAAAAAGGAAATTGACTTATTTTTAAAAGAAAATTTAAAATTAAAACTACATGCAGAAAAATCAAAAATAATCCCCTTGCACAAAGGAGTTCATTTTCTTGGATTTAGGATTTCTTATTATTATAAATTATTAAATAAAACCAATATTTATCAAATTAATAAAAATCTAGATATTTGGTTTAGATCATATAACCAAAACAAAATAGATTATAAAAAAATAATAAACAAATTAGAAGGTTGGTTTGCTCATGCTATTCACGGTAACACTTATAATTTAAGAAAACAAATAACAAGCAGATTTAATAAGATGTTTATTAAAGAATTCTAGCCATTATTTTATTCCCTCAATTTCCTTCTTTAACTCATCACTAGTAAATGGGCGAGAATCATATTTTAAAATTCTATTTTCAATTTTTATTCCACTCTTTTCTCTGATTAATCTTCCTAATTGTCCAGTAACATTATTTTCAATTAAAATAACTTTTTTAGCTTTTTTAATTTCATTTTCAATTTCATCTGAAATAGGTTTCATATATAAAACCTGAAGAAATTTATAATCTAATCCATCTATTGCATCTAATATCGCTCCTTTTGTGCTACCCCACCCAATAATCAAATTTTTACTATCTTTTTTTCCATAAACTTTAATCATCTGAAAACCTTTAAAATTCTTAATTTTAGAGGGCCCAAAAATCTTTGATTTTTGAGGATTTTTAACTTCTTTTAAAAATCGTTTTATTTCATTATATTTTTTGATTCTTTTATCAGCTCCCAACTTTGTTAATTTTGCATCTTCAGTAGTATTCCCAAATTCATCATGTTCATAAGAACTTGCCTTAACAATTATTTGTCCTGGTATTTTCCTATTAACTTTTACAGGAATAATCTTATTAGGTTCTCTATCTGAACTAAATTCACTTTCAGCAAGATGTTTATCACCTAAGATAATTGAAAGACACTTAAATTTTTCTGCTAAATAAAAAGCTTCATTTGTTTTTTCTATTGCCTCAATCGGGTCTCCAGGAGCAATAACTATCCTTGGGAATTCCCCATGTCCACCCCTAAGTGCAATATCCAAGTCTGCTTGAGAAGTATATGTTGGAACCCCTGTTCCAGGCCCAGGACGAGAAGCTAAATAAACAACTAAAGGAATTTCAGATTGTCCCTGTAAACTAAATCCTTCTGTCATTAAATCAAAACCACCCCCAGAAGTGCTAACCATTGTTTTAGCTCCAGTAAAACTTGAACCTAATCCTGCATTAACAACTGCAATCTCATTTTCAGGTTGAAACACTTTAAATCCATAAGCCTTTTGTTTTTGAGCTAATTCATGTAAAACCCCTGTTGCAGGAGTCATAGGGTAAGCAATAAACACATCAATCTTAGAATTAATTGCCCCAATACTAACTGCCTGGCTTCCACTTAAAATCTTTATCTTATTATTAAGTTTTTTTAATCCAAAATTTTCTTTTTCACTATTTAATCCTTTTTCAACAGCATTTATTGTTTCTGTATTATCAAATTCTTTTTTTATTCTATTAATCAAAACCTCTTTATCTATCCCTAAAATTTTAATCAAACAACCTGCAAGAGCAATATTCAAATTTCTGCCCAAATCCTCAAAACCTTTAGAATCAATAACAAAACCAGATTTTTTTAATTCAGATTTGTGTAATTCAAGGGTTTTTTCATCTAGAGCAATAATCCCATCTAATTTACTCTCACAACTTCCAACTCTTTTATCTGAAATAGATAAAACATTAAAATTATGCCCTCCCCTAACTAATGAAGGATAATCCCTATAATTAAATGTAAAATACCCCAAACTACCAAGAACATCTGAAACAATCTCAGATATCTTATTTATCCCTTGCCCTGCTTTTCCACCTATTAAAATATTCAACCTCATTTTGTTTTTTGATTGTTTTTATTAATTCTCCCCAATCCTTACTTATATCTTGATAAGAATTTAAGTCTGATTATCTGAATAGATTAAGCTTTTTTTATCTTATAAGATTATAAGTTTTTACCTTTATTAATCTTTTCTTCAATAATTTGAGATATTGGTTTTCCAGTTTTTATCTTTAATTCCTTAAGTTTATTTATAGTAGCCACAGATAAAGTTATATCTATTCTCTTCCTTTGAAAAGGAAGTTCTCTTGTTTTATCATAATTTTCAAGAATTTCAAAAACTTCCTTATTCTCTTTCAATATTCTATTTATTGTCTTTTTATCGAATTGCATTTTGAATTCTTATAAGAGAAATCAATAGATTATAAATCTTCCTTACTAATTTTCATACACATAAATAATGGTTAGAAGTATAAATTTTTCGGTTGATTCTAACCTTAATTCTATAAGAAATAACTTACAAGATTTCCCTTACAGCATCTTTATAATGGTCTGGAAGATTTGAGTTTTTAATTAAACTTTTAATCTTTCTAAGAGGGGTTTTAACTACAATTAGAATAATGTTCATCTAAAACAGGCCAGCCCCCTGAAGTTTTATCAACAATATCAAACTCATTCCCTATACCTTGGATATCAGAAACCCCTATAAATTTTAAATCTTTAACATCATTATCACAAACAATATTATTTGATATCTCATGTCCGCTTCCTTTTTCAATAAAAATCCCTGAATTTTCATTTGATTTAATTACATTATCTTTTATTATAGCATTAGTTTCCCAATTAAGATATAATCCAGTATATTGATTATTTAGTTTATTATTAAGGAGATTACTATGTTCATTATTATAAAGATAAATTCCAATCCCTCTAGAATCATCCATGGTTATCTCACAATTCTTTATTGTAATATCTTTGTTTTCTTCAGAAAGAACACCACTAAAATTACTATCACTCGTTATGGTTTTCCCATCACAATCAAATGTAACTTCATCAGCCATTATAGTTATACAAGCTTCTGTTAAATTATCTCCATTGATATCATCACTTAATTTGTAAAAACCCCCTTTTTTAGTAAGATAAGCACCACAACTTTTAATCATCATAGAAATTGGCTCACAAATCCCCTCTTTACATTCTTCTTTTTCTAAACATACTTCAATTAATTCTGGTTCTTTAATTTTTTGAACACATTCTCCACCAATACAAGAATAATCATGAAGTTTTCTATATGCAGAATTATTTTGACAATAAGATTCAATAGAAACTTGAGGGCAATCAATACTTGAAGTACATTCCACCTCTAAACCAGTTTGAGAGCTATTCTCCTCATCTTGTTCAAAATCAAGGACATTAAATTTAGTAACTAAAAAAAACAAGATTACAATTATAATAATCCCAATGATATATGTTTTAGTTTTCATTTTCTCCTCTTTTTATAATTTAAGATTTATAAACTTTTAAGTATATGTTAAAATCGCTTTAATAATCAGATACCCAAAAATAATTATAGCTGCTATTTTTACTAAACCTATAAGTTCTATTCCTTGTATTTGAGCTTTTTTATTTATTTTTTTAACCATTCTATATCTTTTTCTATTTTAATTAAGCGATTATCTATATTTAAATCTTTTTTAAATTCATTAATTTTTTTAGAATTATCCCAAATTTTGTTATTAATCTGTCTTACATAGTATCCTATAGAAATTATTATGTCAGAAATTAAAACTACTTACTTTAGTAAGTGGCTACAGTTACATGTTTTTAATTTCTGAGCATCCTAAAAACAAGTGCCTGTCACAAACCACATCCTTTACAGGCTGTGTCACATTTAATCTTTTAAGGATAATCCAAAAATCAAAAATTATCTCCTTTTTATTCATATTAATATTTAATTTCAATTTCGCCCTCCATATCTTCTTTAAATTA
>JAFCDM010000051.1 GCA_017609695.1 Candidatus Pacearchaeota archaeon
AAAACAAGAAATTGAAGAACCAAAAAAATCTGAAGATAAGATTACAGAAAGATTAAAAGATTATAAAGAGATAATTGCCATAGCAATAATCTTAATAATTCTTCTATTTTTAATAATCAAAAAAACTAAAAAGCATAAAAAGAAACACAAAAAAAACAAGAAAAAAACTAAAAAGAAAAAATAAATCTTAAAACCCTAAAATTCCTAAAACAATAAAAATAAAATTTCTTAATATCTTATCAAATTTTAAAGTTATGCCCTACTCGCTCTCTATATTTTATGTTATTAGTTTTAGTTTAATGTTATTTTTTATTATCATTTCCCTATCTATTTTTTTAGCCTCATCTAATGTTTTTCCTTTAGCTAATTCACATAAAACATCTGAAGAAGCAATTGCAGCAGCACACCCCATTGTTTGGAATTTTATATCTTTTATCTTATTATCCTTAATCTTCAAAGAGATTTCCATAACATCTCCACACATATCATTATTTATTCTTCCAACTACATCTGGATTTTCTATTCTTCCAGAATTCTTAGGTTTAAGAAAATGTTCCATAACTTCTTTATTATATTCTTGAAATTTGTTTTTCATTTTTTCTCCATAAAAAGATAGTTCAACGTGCTCATCTTTCCACCACCCATTTTTTCAAATACTTTGCTTTCAATTATTTTAAAATCAGATTCAAATAATTCTCTTATTTCATCTAATGAAGAAAAATACATCTCTTCCCCCATAAGTGCTCTTGCATTTTCTGGGATTATTCTCGTCCTTTCTCCTATTTTCCCAAATTTAGCATCTTGAACATTAAAACAAATTGATAAATATTTTGCTCCTTTATTTAATAAATTACTTACATTTTCTACATAATTTTTTCTTTTTTCAAATGGTACACAATGAAGAATCGCCCATTCTAACACAAAGTCAAATTTTTCTTTTAATTTTGATAAATCATTTAAATCCATCGCTATAAATTTAATATCAAAACCCGCCTTTCTAGCATTTTCTTTTGCATAATTTATTGCTTTTTCTGATATATCTATTCCAGTCACATCAAATCCTTTTGAAGCTAGGTATATTGAATAAAATCCCTCACCACACCCCACATCAATAACTTTACAAGGTTTTATTTTTCCACTTTCAACTAAATCGATTAATTCTTTTGGAGATTCTTTATTTGTCCAAATTGCTCCTGGTTTTTCATATACTTTTTCAAAAATTTCTTGATTGTTCATTTTATCTTTCATAATATTTATTTATAATCTCATAAATCTTAAAGATAAGTTGTTTAGCTTAATCCTCCTTCTATCGCCTTTCTATTTTATAAGATACTAATATCAAAGTTAATATCATTTCCCCCCATCCAACTTCTCATTTAATTCTTTAACAAGTTTATCTGGATTTATTCCATGAGCATTTGCACCATCTTCTAAAGATTCCATCTGAGCCATAGGACAACCTATACAATGCATCCCCTTCCCAACTAAGATTTTTACAGATTCAGGATGTTTTTCTATTATCTCTGTGAAACTCATATCTTTTGTTATCTCTTTCGTCATTTTATATTCTTGAATTTAATCCTTGTCATCAAAATGCTCTCTTTCCAATTCTTCCATGTCTAAACCTTCTTCTTCAAGCTCTTCTTCGCATTCTGATTCATTCTTAAATAAACAAGCATGTTCATTAAATTTATCTTTCATCTTGATTTTGATTTAACTTTTCTCGGAAAAGTTATTTTTTGTTCAAACTTGTTTTTCTAAAAAAGTTTGTTTCATTTTGAATCTTTTTATTTTATTGGTGAAATCCTCCTTAATTTTTCAACAATTTTATTTAAAATTTTTAAAACATAATCTATTTCTTCCTCAGTATTAAACTTACTTAAACTTAATCGTATTGAAGTATTTATTTGTAAATCTGTTTTTCCAATTGCCTTAAGCACATGACTTGACTCCAAACTATTTGATGAACAAGCACTTCCTGTTGAACTGCAAATCCCGTAAGCATCTAAATATCCCCCAATTGCCTCTCCTTCAATATTATTAAAACAAACATTAATATTATTACATAATCTTTTTTCTTTTAAACCATTAAGATTTGTATTAGGTATTTCTAATATTCCTTGAATAAATTTATCCCTTAAATTAATTACATAATTTATATCCCTTTCTTTAGCTAATTTAACAGCTTTTGCAAAACCAACAATTGCAGGAATATTTTCTGTTCCACTTCTTAAATTTTTTTCATGCCCCCCTCCATGAAATAATGGGATTATTTTAATGTCTTTTCTAATAAACAAAGCCCCAATTCCTTTAGGCCCATGGATTTTATGAGCATTTAAAGTAACTAAATCTAAATTTTGCTTATTCACATGTATTTTTGTTTTAGTATAGCTTTGACAAGCATCTATATGAAATAAAACTCCTTTCTCTTTACATATCCTACCAATAGCTTCAATATCTTGTATTGTTCCTATTTCATTATTTCCATGTATAATTGAAACAAGAAAAGTTTCAGGAGTTATTGTATTTTCAACATCTGTAGGATTAACAAAACCTTTTTCATCAACATCTAAATAAGAAACCTTAGCTCCTTGGCTTTCTAACCATTTACAAGAATTTAAAACACAATCATGTTCAATTTTAGTCGTTATGATATGATTTTTCCCATTATCTTTATTAGCAAAAAATAATCCCTTTAAAGCAAAGTTATTAGATTCTGTTCCACTTGAAGTAAATATAATTTCATCATCTTTAGCAGAAATTGAACGAGCAATAATGCTTCTACTTTCCTCAAGAACTCTTTTAGCTTCTTGCCCCTTTAAATGATGAGAACTTGCATTCCCATATTTCTCTGAGAAATAAGGAAGCATTGCTTCTACAACTTTTTTATCAACCTGTGTTGTTGCAGCATTGTCAAGATAAATAGATTTCATTTTAAATTCACCTTAAACCAATTAACAGCTAATTCAATTACTTCATCAACCTTATTGCTTAATGAGTGACTCCCGCCCTTAATCACTTCTAATCTTGATCCTTTAGGCAAAAAAGCTATAGCTTCTTTTGAATCTTCAATCAAAACACAATCATCCTCATTGCTATGTAAAATTAAAACAGGACATTTAATTCTGGATAACATTTTTTTTTGATTAACCTTTAGTCTTTCTTCAAAATAGGCCCTTGGAATCTTAAATTCTTTATTATCTTTTAATTTAACAATATAGCCTTTTTCTTCCATCTCTTTCTTGCTTAATTTTTCTTGCTCAAAAATTTCTTTTAATTTAGTCATACTTTTTGTAATTGGGGCTAATAAAACCATTGTTTTGATTTCAAAATTATAAACAAGAATTGAAACTAAACCTCCTAAACTCTCCCCTTGTATTCCTATATCTTTATATCCTTGACTCTTAACGAATTCGATTGCCGATTTTAAATCATCAATCTGATTTTCAACCATAATTTCAGTTTCATAACTTTCTCCAGAACCTCCAAAATCAAATCTCAAACAAGCAATATTTTCTTTATTATATGCTTTAGATATTTTCAAGAATCTTTCTCTATCTTTATTAGCACAAAAACCATGAGCAATAATCACTATAGAATCAGTTTGTTTTTCAGGAAGATGTAATACTCCTGCGATTTTCTGTTCTTTCGAATTATTAAAATAAACCTTTTTCATTTTTCTATAAATTCCATTATTTCTTTAATTTCTTTAGTTTCATTAAAATGTTCTTCATTATTTTTAATAATGGTTTTTGCATTTAATTTTTCTTTGAAAAATTTCTCATTAGATAATGGAACATAAGGGTCATTATCAGATAGAATACATAAGAATTTTTGTGTATGTTTTTTTACTTTTTCAAAATCAATCGGAGTTTCCATCCAAGGTTTAGCGATTTTTTTAACTTCTTCTCCTTCTTCTTCAATTGTATTTTTATCTAATTCCATCCAAGGAGCTATAAAAATCCCTCCTAAAATTTTTATATTTTCAGGTAATTGTTCTAAATACCTCAATATTGCTTGACAACCAATACTATGCCCAATAAAATAAGTCTCTTCATTCAAATTTGTTTCTTTTATATTTTCTTTTAAAAAACCAATCCACTCATTTATTTTAGGATAATCTGTATTCGGCATATTAAAAACAACTATTTCTATATCTCTTTTTCTTAATTCGTCTTTGAGCCATCCAAACCAGCCCTCACTAGAATCACTTCCTCCCCAACCATGTATCAAATAAACCTTTTTCATTTTCTTCCACCACACCCCTTGCATTTACTACACCCTTTACTATGACAATCAATTAATCTTAAAATAGGTAGAATTGTCTTACTTAAACCATAGATTCTTTGTTTGCCTTTTTGTTCAACTTTAACAATATGACACGCTCTTAATTCTCTTAAAGCATGACTTAATTTACTTTGTTCAATATTTAATTCTTCAGAAAGTTGATTTACGGATTTTGGTTTCTCTTTCAAAATAGAAATAATATTTATCCTTAAAGGATTAGAAAGTTTACTAAAAAATACATGATATGTTTTATTATTTGATTTCCTCATATGAACAACTATTCATATGTCTTTATAAAGCTTATGTATTTGACATCTCCCACCACACTAAAATCTAAATTTTTAATATCTTATTACCTCTTAAAATTATACTCCTACTTTCTAACCTCATTACATTTTAGGTTATTAAATTAGTTTAACCTTTCTTTTTTATTTAACATCACTTAATTGCATCAACAGGACATATTTCCTTAGCTTCTTTTACACAAGGCTTTTTTGTATCTGCTCCTGCCTTAACAACTGCCTTACCATCTTTAATTTCAAAAACATCAGGACAAGTTGCAGAACAACTTCCACATCCAATACATTTTTCTTTATTAATACTTACCATTTTTAATATTTACCTCCTTTTATCCATTATTTTTTTTCCATATCCTATAAACAGTCCCATATAGGGAACCTACCCTTATACCTTATCCACACCCTACATCAAATTATAAATACTTTTTCTTAAACTTTCGTTTATTTACTTAATCTACATCCAGAAAATTCTGAAAGCTAAAGAATTAATTCCCTTTTCCAAACAAATCTTATTGTCTCTAACACAATTCACAATCTTAATATCCTTAAAATATTCTTTTAATTCCATATCAAATTCTCTTAAAGTTTCAACAGAATTATAAGTATTAATATATAAAGTAATTTCCTGTTCTCTCAAACACTTCTCAAAACTATTATCAGCATCAACAACTGAAAAACCAGTATATTTAGTTATAGCATTTGTAACAGCAAAAAATATAGAAATTAAGATTACCCCGACAATAATAGTAATAATTAAGATTCTTTTTTGA
>JAFCDM010000052.1 GCA_017609695.1 Candidatus Pacearchaeota archaeon
AGATAAATTTATATACAATCTATAATTAAGGATTTCATGGCAGATTTTAATGTAATTATTGAGAAAGGTAGAGATGGATTTTATATTTCTGAAGTAGTTGGACTTCCAGGATGCCATACTCAAGCAAAAACAATTGATGAGTTAATGGCAAGGACAAAAGAAGCAATTGAATTATATTTAGAAGAAAAAGGAGATAAGGTTGATATCCTTGACAGTTTTGTGGGTTTACAAAAATTAAGAATTGAAAATGTCTAAATTTCCTCAAATTAGTGCTAGTGAGTTAATCAAAATTCTTGGGAAAATAGGTTTTAAAATCATAAGACAAAAAGGAAATCATATATTTTTAAGACATATGGATGGAAGAACAACTGTGGTTCTAAATCACCCTGGAGAAAAATTAGATAGAGGATTATTGAATAAAATTATTAAACAAGATTTAGGTTTAACAAGAGAAGAATTTGAGGGGTCATCATAATGTTTGTGTCAGTAATGCATTTTTCCGTTTAGAAACCATTTTAAACCTTTTGTAGAAAGATTTATAAAGCCTTGTTTAGATTTATTTATTATTATAAAGTCGTTAAAGGTAAATATATCATTTATCTAATCAAAGCCTTGATACTTGCTTAGCCTCTAAAATGCATAACTTACAATCTAAACATTTAAAATTAAAAAAAGAAGATGTTGATAAACTTCTTTTACGATTAAATATTTCTCTTATCCAATTACCAAAAATTAAAATTACTGACGTTGCATTGCCGGAAAATTGTGAAATTGGTGATGTTATTAAAATTGAACGAATTGTGGATGGAAAAGTAATTCCTTATTATCGGGTTGTTAGTGTATAAAAAATTATAAGATATTATAAAATAAAAAACTAAATAAAGTAAAATTAAAAAATAAACAAATCAATAACTTATAAAACTTAATGATATGCGAGCTGAGGATTAGGCTAGCTGTTTTATAGCTTAAAAGTTTATGAGAACATAGATAAATTATTAAAATTAAAAAATGAAAATAGAAAAATCTCAACAAAAAGAAGAACATGTTCTTGTTAAGAAATATTTAAAAGAACATAGTTTAATTGAATCAAATATTACTTCTTATAATAATTTTATTCAACATAGAATCCAACAGATAATTGATGAATTAAATGATTCATTACCAAACGAAGACATTGAAATTAAATTAGGAAGAGTTAAAGTAGGGAAACCGAATGTTATAGAAGCAGATGGAAGCACTAGTCCAATAACCCCAAGTGAGGCAAGAATTAGGGGATTAACTTATTCGGCTCCTCTTAATATTGAAATTACAATTAAACAATCTGGACAATTAGAAAGTCATGATGTTGAGATTGGGAGAATCCCAGTTATTGTAAAAAGTGATGTTTGTAATCTGTGCAATATGGATGAAAATACTTTAATTGAAAATTATATTGACCCTCTTGAACCTGGGGGATATTTTCTTATTAATGGTAATGAAAGAGTTATTGTTATGACTGAAGATTTAGCAGAAAATCAACCTTTTATTGAAAAATCAAAACTTAAAAAGGATATTATGTTAAGATTATTTTCAAAAAGAGGAAGTTATAGGATTCCTATTTCAATAACTATCACTTCTGAAGGAATTCTTGAAGTTTCTTTTTCAAGATTTAAGAACATTCCGGTAATTGTAATTTTAAAGGCTTTGGGATTAACAAAAGAAAGTGATATCGCAAAATATATTGGAAAGGAAAATGATAGTTTAATTGTTAATTTATATGAATTTGCAAACCTTACAACAGAAGAAGAAGCAATGATGGAAATTGCTGAAAAGACTTTACTGCAAGGAACTAGAAAAGAAATTTTAGATAGAATAAAACAGAGGTTGGATTCTTATTTTTTGCCACATATTGGTTTAAAAAAAGAAGATAGAATTGAAAAAGCAGTAACTTTATGTAAATTTATAAAACAATTTTTTGTTGCTAAAGAAAACCCAGATAATTTAACAGATAAAGACCATTATGCTAATAAGAGGGTTAGGATGTCAGGAGATTTATTATCTGATTTATTTAGGGTTAATATGAATATTTTTGTTAGAGATATTCAACATACTTTACAAAAAATCCAAAAAAGAAAGAAATTTTATTCTATTAAGACAATTGCTAAATCTACTTTATTTACCCATAGATTTGAATCTGCAATTGCCACAGGTAATTGGATTGGAGAGAGAACAGGAGTTACTCAAAATATGGATAAGACAAATTATCTTGCTACTTTATCCCAATTACAAAGGGTTTCTAGTATGTTGCCTGGGGAACAAGAGAATTTTTTAGCAAGAACATTACACCCAACTCATTATGGGAGGTTTTGCCCAGTAGAAACTCCTGAAGGAACAGAAATTGGATTAAGAAAAAATTTAGCATTGTTAGCAAAGATTTCTACAAGGGCTGATTTAAGTGATGAAAAATTAATTAAGATATTAATGGAACTTGGGATGAAAAAAGATATTGAAGGTGCTGGGACAGATATATTTTTTAATGGAAGATTTATTGGACATATAAAAAATCCTCATGATTTTGTTTTACAAGTAAAAGGATATAGGAGAAAGAATGAGCTCCCGATTGAATTAAGCATAAGGTATAATCGTGCTTTAGATAATATTTTTTTATCTACAGAAGTTGGAAGAGTAATGAGGCCTTTAATTATTGTTGAGAATGGGGTTCCTAAATTAACTGAACAACATATTAAATTATTAAATGAAGATCATTTAGAATGGGATGATTTATTTAAAAATGGGATTATTGAATATGTGGATGCTGCTGAAGAAGAAAATGCTTTAGTTGCATTGATTAAAGAAGATTTAACTGAAGAATGCACTCATCTTGAAATTGATAAGATTGATTTATTAGGGGTTGTTACTTCTTTAGTTCCTTATTCTAATTATGATCAGTCTTCTAGATTAAATAGGGGAAGTAAAACCCAAAAGCAGGGATTAGGATTATATGCTGCTAATTTTTTATGTAAAATTGATACGAATGTTAGTGTTTTATATTATCCTCAAAGACCTATTGTTAGAAGTTTTGTTTATGACACTTTAAATGTTCATCCTGCAGGACAAAATGTCGTTGTTGCAATTATGACTCATCAAGGATATAATATTGAAGATGCTTTGATATTGAATCAGGGTTCTGTTGATAGAGGGTTAGCAAGAAGTATTTATTTTAGACCTTATACCTCTGTTGAATTAAATTATGCTGGTGGTTTAAAGGATGAACTTTGCATTCCAGAAAAAGATGTTTCAGGATATAGAACTGAGGAAAGTTATAGATTTTTAGAAGATGATGGGATTGTTTATCCTGAGGCTAAACTTAAATCTGGGGAAGTGGTTATTGGTAAAACTAGTCCACCAAAATTCTTATCTGAAGTAAGAGAAATATCAATTAAATCCAAAAAAGAATCTAGTTCAGTTATAAGGCAAGAAGAAAAAGGAACAATTGACGCTGTGTTTGTTACAGAAGATTCTCAAGGAAATAAAATTGTTAGAGTTAAAACAAGGGACTTAAGAATACCAGAATTAGGGGATAAATTTGCAACATCTCATGGGCAAAAAGGGGTTATTGGAGCTATTTTTCCTGAAAATGATATGCCTTTTACATCTAATGGTATAAAACCAGATATAATTTTTAATCCCCACTCTATTCCGGGACGAATGACTGTTGGATATTTAATAGAATTATTAGCTGGAAAAGTTGGATGTTTATCTGGAAAAATAATTGACGGAACTGGATTTTCAGGACAAAAGATTGAGGATTTAGAAGCTCAATTAAAAGGATTAGGATTTAGGTATGATGGAAAAGAAACTGTTTATAATGGAATTAATGGAAATATGATGAATGTAAAGATTTTCATAGGAAATATGTATTATTTGAAATTAAGGTATATGGTTAGCAATTTAATGCATGCAAGAGCTTCTGGTAAAGTTACTTTATTAACTCGTCAGCCAATTGAAGGAAGGGCAAGAGGGGGAGCTTTAAGACTCGGGGAAATGGAGCAACAGGCATTAGTTGCACATGGTGCTTCTTTATTATTAAAAGAAAGATATGATTCTGATAAGGTTGTTATTAATATTTGCTCTAAGTGTGGGGCAGTTGCTATTGAAGATAATATAAGAAATAAGTTAGTATGTTCTATGTGTAATGGTCAGGATATTGAACCTGTTGAGATTTCTTATGCCTTCAAATTATTAGTTGATGAAATTCAATCACTTCATATTAGAACTAAATTTAATTTAAAAAATAAATATGAATAAAATGGAAGAACATCATCCTTTTAATTGCCCTAATTTTAGATTAGGGGATGATGGCTTAGTTTGTATAAAGAGAATAAAAAAAGAAAACCCTTTAGCAGAGATTTCATATCTTTTATGTCCAGAATATGTAAAAAGAAATGGGGAGGAAAATTAAAATGTCTGAAATAAAAAAAACAATATTAGATATAATCTTTTGGTTAGCTTTGATAATTGGGATTATAATGGTTTTATGGAGGATTTTTAGGAATAGTCCAACAGATATTGCGGTTATAAGTCCTTTTATTGTTATGATATTATCTAAATTATGGACCATAAATAATGAATATGTAAATTTTAGAAGTGATGTTAAAATGTCTTTTAATAAAGTAAAGGAAGACATTAGTAGAATAGAAAATAAAATTGATGGTTTAAAACCAAAATCAAGGAGAAAATAAAATGTTAGAAAGATGTCCAGACAGAAATAATGGTTGTAGAAGATTAAAATTAGAAATAGAAGCAAGAAATAGATTGTTTAGACAAGGCCTTTGTAATTTACCTGGTGGTTATGTTAATTGTCGAGAATATAATTATCATAAAAGGGCAAGTAAAGGGGCTCATGAGATAGCAGATAGGGGTGCGGTTGCAGAATGCTGGGAGGAATATTAAAAAATGAAATATGTTAAAAAACAAGTTGAAAGTTTGCAGTTTAGTTTACTTAGTCCAGACGAGGTTAAAAAAATAAGTAAAGCTAAGATTATTACACCTGAACTTTATGATGTTTTGAATTAGCTCGTCCTGTGATTCATATTAAATACATTGCAGTTGTTGAATTATTTTTAAGATGTTGTTGTTCTGAATGTCATAAATTAATGATTAAAGAAAAAGATTTAGAGAAATATAAAACTGCTAAGGATAGATTAAAAAAAGCAAAAGATACTAAAAAATGCCCACATTGTATGGCTGAACAAGAAAAAGTAAAATTAGAAAAACCAACTACTTTTAAAATTGGTAAAAGAAGATTATTCCCTGGAGAAATAAGGGATAAACTTGCTAGAATTTCTGATGATGAAGCTAGAATTGCAGGAATTAATCCTAAAATATTTAGGCCTGAATGGGGAATATTAACATTATTATTGGTTCCTCCTGTAACTGTGAGGCCAAGTATAACTTTAGAAAGTGGAGAAAGGAGTGAGGATGATTTAACTCATAAATTATCAGATATAATAAGAGCAAATCAAAGGCTTTGGGAAAATTTAAATGCTGGAGCCCCAGAGGTTATTATTGAAGATTTATGGGATTTATTACAATATCATGTGACTACTTTTTTTGATAATTCTATAACAAAAATTCCTCCGGCTAGACATAGAAGTGGACAGCCACTAAAAACTATAACAGAAAGGATAAAGGGAAAAGAAGGACGTATCAGGCATAATTTAGCTGGAAAAAGAGTAAATTTTTCTTCTAGAACTGTTGTTAGTCCAGATCCTTCTTTGAGAATTAATGAAGTTGGAGTCCCTTTTGAAATTGCAGAAATTTTAACTGTTAATGAAAAAGTAACTTCTTTGAATATAGAAAAACTTAAAAAAATTATTCTTAATAAAAAATATCCTACTGCAAATTATATTTTACGTCCTGATGGTAGACGAAAAAAAATAACAAGTGAATTAAAAGAAGAGATTTTAGAAGAATTAGAGCCAGGATATATTGTTGAAAGACAATTGATTGATGGAGATGTAGTTTTATTTAATAGGCACCCAAGTTTACATAAAACAAGTTTAATGGCTCATTTTGTAAAGGTTCTTCCTTACAAAACATTTAGAATTCATCCTGCTGCTGCTCCACCTTATAATGCTGATTTTGATGGGGATGAAATGAATATTCATGTTCCACAAACTGAAGAGGCTAGGGCAGAGGCAAAAACTTTAATGGATGTAAATCAAAATTTAATTTCTTGTAAAGATAATAGTAATTTATTAGGTTGTGTTGCTGATGCAATTACTGGAGGATATTTATTAAGCAAAATGGATTTACCTAGAGATAAGGCTTTACAATTATTATATCAATCTGGGGTGGAGTCTAAAATTTCTAAAAAGATTATAAATGGAAAAGAAATAATTTCAGATATGATGCCTAATATAGATTATAAAGCTAAAACAAAAATTGGTAAAAGTTTTGTTATCAAAAATGGAAAAATAGATTCAGAAGTGATTGATGAAAATATGTTTGGTGTTGAATGTGGAAATTTATTAAAGCATTTAGATAAAGAGGTTGGAAGAAAAAAAACAATTAAAATTTTGGAAAATGTCTTTTTAATTGGAACTAATTATCTTTCAAATCATGGATTTACAATTTCTGTTAATGATTTGAATGTAAATGAAAAAGTAAAAAAAGAGACTAATGAAATAATTGCTGATGCTGAAAATAAAACTAAAGAAATTATTAATCAATATAAGTTGGGGAATTTAGAAATTATTCCAGGAAAGACTCCTGAAGAATCTAGAGAAATTAAAATTTTACAAACATTAAATTCAATTAGAACAAAAATTGGAAAAATTGTTGGAGAACAATTTCCTAAAACAAATCCAGTTAGTGTTATGATGGATTCTGGTGCTGGGGGGAATGTTTTTAATATAACTCAAATGGCTTGTTGTGTTGGACAGCAATCTTTATGGGCTAAGAGAATTGGTATTGGATTTAGTAATAGAACTCTTTCATTTTTTAAAGAAAAGGACTTGTCACCTAAAGCAAGAGGATTTATTTATAATTCTTTTTTAAATGGGCTTGAACCTACTGAATTCTTTTTTGGGGCAATTACTGGAAGGGATTCTTTGATGGATACTGCTCTGAGAACTCCAAAATCTGGGTATTTATATAGAAGATTAGCAAATGCTTTACAAGATATAAGGATAGAATATGATAAAACAGTAAGAGATGGTGCTGGGAGGATTATTCAGTTTAAATATGGTGATGATGGTAGAGATGTTTCTGAATTACATAGGGATAAAGAAATTTGTGCTGGTGAAGCTATTGGGATAATCACAGCCCAATCTTTTGGGGAACCTTCTACGCAAATGGTTTTAAGAACTTTTCATCTTGCAGGAGTAAGTGAAATGCAAGTTAGTTCGGGATTACCAAGATTAATTGAAATTTTTGATGCAAGAAGAAATCCTTCAACACCAGAGATGGAAATTTATTTGAAGAAAGAATATAATAATAAAAAAGATGCAAAAATTGTTGCTGAAAAAATACAAGAGATTAAGCTTAAAGATATTGTTAAAGAAATTAAAATTAATTTTGGAGATAAAAAAATAGAAGCAGTTATTGATTCTGAATCTGTTAAAAGAGTTCATTCTTCTGTTGATACAATTGTTAAAAGATTAAAAGACAAAGGACAAGAATGTAAACTTCAATCTGGTTCAATTATTTTTAGTGAAACAGATTTAGATTTTAAGAAAATATATAAATTAAAAGAAAAAATTAAAGAATTGCAAATTTCTGGGATTAAAGGCATTGAGCAAATTTTAGTTGTAGAAAGAAATGGAAATTATGTTATTCTTACTGCAGGGACTAACCTTAAGGAGACTAGGAAATTTAAGGAAATTGATGAAACAAAAACAATTAGTAATGATATCCACGAAGTTTGCGAGATTTTAGGTATTGAAGTTGCAAGACAGACATTAATTAAAGAAATTAAAAAGGTTTTAGATTCTCAAGGTTTAGATATCAATGAAAGACATTTAAAATTAATTGTTGATGCTATGACTACTACTGGTTTGGTTAAAGGAATAACAAGGATGGGAATTATTTCTCAAAAATCTTCAATCCTTGCAAGAGCAAGTTTTGAAACTCCAATAAAACAATTTATTAATGCAACATTAAAAGAAAATAAAGATGAATTAAATTCTGTTATTGAGAATATAATCTTAAATCAACCAGTTCCTGTTGGAACCGGACTTCCTGGTTTGCTTGTAGAAGTTACTGGGCCTTTAACAACTAAAAAACCTGAAAAGGTTAAAGAAGTTGAAAGAATAACTGCTAAAACAAAAGATGTTTCTAAACATTCTGTTGAACCTATTGAAGGGAAATAGAGTTTTTATTATAATAATTCTTTTAAATGGTTTAATCTGAATAATTTAATGGGCTTAAGAAAATTAATAAGAAATTATAGGGAAGCTACAAGACCAATAATCAGGGATATTCAAGGAAATGTTTTTGATAAAGCAGGGTGGTATTCTGATTCCGCTGTGAATTTTGATTTGGGGTTTCCAGTATATTTTACAGGGAAGTTTAAAAAAGCAAGTTTCTTTTTAGATACCGAAGATGGGATAGTTGTAAATGATTTTCAGGGGTCTGGTAGTTATAATAGATATTGGGCTAAAAATTTGTTTTTAATAAACCCAAGAGATTATTTGTGTAGTTTAAATCAAGAAATCAAGGAGAGATATAATTTGCCTCCTAATCAATTGGCTAATACTAATTTACCAAGGTTAAAAGGGGTAAAAGAATGGATGGAAGGAGAATTAAAAAGATTATCTAAAAATTCATTAATATATAATTCATAAACTTTTCTTTTCTTTTTCCCGTGAAAAACATAATCTTTATAAACACTATTCTCAATAAAAGTTTATAAAAAGAGATAGGAAATAACATGAAAAAAGTTTTAGACATGCAATTTATAAGATATGCAAATATCTTTAATAGAATTACTAATATAAGAACTAATCATTGTTTTGTTTATAATAATGCTCTTATTTTTGCAGTTCCGAGAAGATTAGTATCTCGTGCTCTTGGACAAGATAATCAAAATCTTAAAAGACTTAGTTATAGTCTTGGCAAAAAAGTTAAAATTGTAGCTATTCCTTATGGGAAAGAAGATATGGAAAATTTTGTTTCAGTTATAACTTATCCTGTGAAGTTTAAATCTATTGATATAAATGATGGAGAAGTTATTATAAATGCTAATTCTCAAAATAAAGCTTGTTTAATTGGAAGAGAGAGAAGAAGATTAAATGAAATGCAGAAAGTTTTAAGCCAATATTTTGGAATTAAGAAAGTTATGATTAAGTGAGTGGTTTGAACTATGAAATTTAAATTTGAAAGAGAGGGTTTCCCTTGTTTAGGAGATTCAGAAGATTTAGATGTTGATTTATTAAGAAAACAAGTAAAAGAAATAAAAAAAGAATATGAAGATGCACAAGAAAAAATAAAAAACTTTAAATCAAGATTTGATGGAG
>JAFCDM010000053.1 GCA_017609695.1 Candidatus Pacearchaeota archaeon
TTCATAAGTCATAATGTGAACAATCAACCAGTTCGCCCAGTCTAACTTTTTTTCTTTAATTAACTTTTTAACAAGTTTAAGACCGTCAGTTTCGGTTTGTGCTTTAAACCAATCTTTCAATCCTTCACAAGCGTCTATGTTCTCTAACCATGTTTGCGTTATTTCCATTTTAATAGTTCTCCTTTACTACAATATTGTTTTATAATATATTTTTACTTTTTTTTCATTCATACATACAAGCTAATATACTAATAGTTCTATATTTTTTATCTTTAAAAAAATAATTAGTTTTAGTTTTTTCGTTAAGAATATTTTCAATTTTTTTTTCTTTAAATGATAAATTTTTATAATATTTTATATCTGTTTTTTTTGTTTTTTTAATTTTTCAAGGGATAATTCTTTAGGAAAAATTTTATGCTTTGGAATATGCCCTAGATCTTCTTGTGTTTTATTTGGCCGCATTCAAATCTCCTTCTAATTAAAAAATTATAGCAAGCATTTATTCTTTCGCGACCCCATTTTTTTATTTTTTCATCATCACAATCTAATATACATTCTAAAAATTTATTTAAATCCTCAATTTTAATATTTTTATCATTTTTTACAATATATCTATATTTACGATATATTTCTTTTTTATTTATCATTTTATTTATTATCCTTTTTTTTGTTTATATCTAATATTTTTTTTGCGTGCTGGATTTGATCTAATACATCTTTTTTTGAACAATTAATTAGGACTATCATTTTGTCATATTCATCTAATGCGTTGTGAAGTTTATTCCACATAGATAATAATATTTTTATTTCATCCTTATTTAATTTTAAATTTACATCTGGGTTTTCTAATTTTTTTAAAATCTCTATTTTTTTTATTAAATTGTTCGGAAAAGTTTCTTTCATAATTTTTTTTCCTTATTATTTATAATTTTTATAACCTTGATTTACTGGTTCAGGAATATCAAGCCCTAAATTTAAACTAGCCCATCTTATACATTCATCAATATACAAAGTAACTTCTTTTTTATTGCCTTTGAATGAAATAGTTTTAAATTTAAACGACGCATGTTTTTTTTTATCTTTTAATTTGATTTCAGGTATTTCATAGTATTTTAATTGATATTTCATAAAATAATGGACATCTTCTGTATTTTTATAATCATCATTCCCCAACTCAATCAATCCATCTAAAATATGTTTGTATACTATACCAAATAAATATTTTTTTTGAGGATTAGTTGGATCTTTTTTTATATCACGAATTTTTAAACAAAAATCTTTTTTATATAAATTATGTTTTAAAATATTACGCAATGTATCTAATATTTTTTTGTTTTGCAATTTTGTATGTGTTTTATAAAAAAATAAATCCATTTTTTATTTATTCCTATTTATGTGAAAATTTTTAATAATATCATCTATTTTATTGTTACATTCTGCCAGTGCTTCTTTTATTTTTTTTATATATTTTTTGTCCTTATATATTCTTGTAATATATATAGGGATTTTAAAATTTGGGTTGTAACATATATAATCACACCAATCCCGTTTAGTTACATATAAAGCGAATTGTATTTGTGTTTTATATATAGCTTCAATCCCTTTTTCTTTTTTAATGCATTGTTTTAAAAATGTATGATTATCTTTACATTTTATTTCAATTAAGCCATCTGAACCAATTAAGCCATCGGGGCTACACCCGACATACTTATTTTTTTCTATAAATCCTATTTTATTTATAGTGATATTTGTGTTAAATTCATACATATTTAATGCTTCAAGTTCTAATGCTTTTCCTCTTTCTAAATGGCGATTTGTAAATATATCGCTATCGCACTTAACTGATGTAATCCTTTCTGCTGCTTTTTTAAATAATTCATTTTCTTTTGTTTGTGAATTTCCTAAAAATATATGAAAATTAGAAGCAGTAAATTTTCCAAGCTTTATATTAAGCCATTCTTCTGTGCCTTGGTCAAAATTATAGATTTTCATGATAACCTCGCATATTGTTATTTTCTAATTCTTTTTTCTTTGCCATAACTAATTGATTGAAATTTTTAGTATCTTTTATTTTTTTTATATTTTCAGCATAATAAGTTTTTAAATTTTCGATATTTTTTATATTTTCAACTTTATTTTTTAAATTTAAATTTTCTTTTGAGTCGGTAATATTATCTAAATTGTAATTTTCATTATCAAGAGTATCTAAATTATTTACTATATCATAATAATATCTTTTACAGGCTCTTTTTAGAACGCTTTTTTTTGCCATTTCATTAAACCATTCATCCCAAACATATTGTGTTTTTGCTTTGGATTTTATAGTTTGTAATTCTTGTAAATTTATAACCTCTAAATGTTCGCCTCTTTTTTTATTGCGAATAATCGTATAGACCCCTAATATTTTTCTATCTTTTTTAAAAATATTATTTGAAAATTCATGTTTAGCAATAATTTTATTATTTTCTCTAACAAAACTAAAATTATCGCCTTCGGTTACTATTTCAATTTCAAACTTAGTATCTGGATATTTTTGTAAAACAAGATTTTTATAAGCATGATAAGAAAAATCTACTCCTCGTTGTTGTATAAAAACTGTCTCGCCATCAAGAAATAATTTTAAATCTGCTACTTTTTTAAAATAATCAATATAATTCTCTTCAGATTTATAGCTAAACCATTTATTTTTTAAATTGCCTTCTTTATTTTTTTCATTTTCTAGTTTTTTTAAATAATTTAAATAATTTTCTATTTTTATTATAGGATATTTTTCATTTGCATTTTCAAGTACTTTTTTTATTAGTTTATAATCCATAGTTCATACCGCCTTATTATTTTTTTAAATATTTCAATATACTTTCAATTCCTTTTTTTTGTTCTTCCAGCTTTTCTATTTCAAATTTTATTCGTTTTTTAATATAATATTTGTCTCCTAATTTATTATGATAGTTAATGTTTTTTTTAAATTCTTTCAAATATTGTTCATAGCAATATTTACAATGATCTTCAACACAGTCCAAACATTCTAAATTATATTCAAATTCTTCTGACTCAAGTGATAGTGGTTCTATGTTATTATCAGGTATAACTTGTATCATTAAAATAACTCCTTTTTTATTTAATCTAAATTAGATAAAACATTATATATTTCATCAGCAATTTCTTTTTTTCTAAATTTAAAAAATATTGGGTTATGTTTTTTAAATTTAATCTCTATATTATATTTTAATCCTTTCTCATAATCATATGGTACAGCTTTAGAAATTAGGATAGAACCTATTTTTATATTATTTCTAAATAATACTATTTTATGATCATTATCATCTTTAATAATAATTTTTTTATCATTAATTTTTAAGTAATTTTCTGTATTTCCAATTTTAAAGGTTGATATTTTTGGTATGCTAGATGCTATTTTTTTTAAAATCCATGCTTCACCAACAATTTCAATATTAAATCTAGTTTTTATTTTATAAGATATATTAACTGTATTATAACTATATATAGCTATAATTTCCCCATTAAATTTTTTTCTTCCATCTTCTATATTAACTTCTACATAATCTCCGATATTAAATTTATTTGTTATTTTACTCATTAAATTTATTCCTCCTATTATTAATATTAAAATTGTAATTAATAGTATTGTTAAAACTTTTTTAATTAATTTATTTATTCTCCTATTTTATTTTTTTAAATATTTCAATATACTTTCAATTCCTTTTTTTATTTACCTAAATTAAATGAAATTTCGTCTGCAAAATCCTTTAATTTCATATTATTTTTTCTTTTCCATTCATCTAGACACGCTAATAAATTTCTAGTTCTATATTTTTTATCTTCAAAAAAGCAATTTGTTTTAGCTTTTTGTTTTAGAATATTTTCTATTTCTCTTTTTTTAGAAATATCTAACTTCTTATAAAAAGTTAAATCGTCTTGTTCTTTTTTCCTTAAGTCTTCAATAGTAGGTTCTTTTTTTCTTTTATTGGCTTGATAACCTGTGTCTTTCCAAACATTAACACTCATGATAGCCTCCTATATTTATTTATTCTTCTTTTATATTTTTTCATTATATTGCTGTAGAAATATCTTCTATATATATTTCTTTTGTTCTTGTTAAAATTATTACAATATTTTTTTGTAATTCATCTATATTATTATAAATTTTAAATTTATATTTTTTAAATCCATACCAACAATGCAAAGAAAATTGTTTATTATTTTCTTTCTGTATTAAATATTCTCTGTTTCTATTAGTTCTAATTACAATTGCAATATTAGTTTTAAAAAAATCAGGCAAATTGTCTGCAAGATCCTTTAATTTCATATTTTTTACTCCTTCATTTTGTATTTATTTTAATTTCTTTCCCGTTTTCGTTTATAACACCATATTTCCCGTTCAATTTTACTTTTGCAAAACCATCTTTAAAATCCCTTACATAATCATATTTAATATCACAAATTTCTTTCCCGTTTTTGTTTATAACACCCCATTTCCCGTTCAATTCTACTACTGCAAAACCATCTTTAAAATTCCATATATCATCATATTTAATATCACAAATCTCTTTCTCGTTTTCGTTTATAACACCCCATTTCCCGTTCAATTCTACTCTTGCAAAACCATCTTTAAAATAGCTTACATAATCATATTTAAT
>JAFCDM010000054.1 GCA_017609695.1 Candidatus Pacearchaeota archaeon
TTTGTAATTTTTCATTAATTTGATTCATTTCCTGTTGCATCATTTGTATTTGCATTATTTGTTCTTGATTCATATAAACCATATAAATAAAGGGTTTTTAAGGTTTTGTGTTAGTTAATTTTTAAGAAAAACCCACATTATTAGATTTTATTAGGCTGATACTAAAAACATAAAATATTAACAGGTTTGAAGGAGGAAAGCATAACTTTAAGATATAAGGGATATTAAAACCAATCATTTAAGACCATAAACAAAAGGTCCAAGAGCAGAGCTTTGTCCAAATACTATTAATAAAATACCAAATATTAGTAAAACAATTATTGGTAACAGCCACCATCATTATATTAAATTCCTTTTTTAGTTAATAAAGATTTCGATTTTTAATTTTAGAAATCTAAAAATTTTAATATGTAGTTAAAATAATACTAATAACACAAAATATAACGAGTTGAATTAGATAAGAATATAGATTTAAAATAAAATAAGAAATGGAAAAGTTATTTGTCGAGGTAACCTTATTTCTGGATAAGACATGGAGATGTTAGTATAGTAAAATTTATAAAGGAGAATAGTATATTATTATTAAAATGCTCCCCAGTATTCCTACGGGAATGCTGGATGACTAATATTTCTTTTAAAAGAGATATCTATTAAATTAGTGAGAATTATGGAAAATACATATGTTTTTTTAGATGCAGGATATTTATCCAAAATAACAAAATACTTTTTTCCAGAAAAATATCCTAAATATGGTATAAAACAATTTGCTAATATCTTAGCTAAATCTAAGGGGTTTTGGTGTAAAAAAGCTTTTCTTTATGTCGGCGAGCCTTATCAAAAACCAACTAGTCCATTAAAAGAGGATAAGGAAAGAAGACAAAGATATGATAATTTTATTAAGGCAATTAGTAATATAGACAATTTAATTATTCGGCAAGGTAGAGTTCAAAAAGATGATGAAAGAGGGTATCACCAGAAAGGGGTAGATACTTTACTGACTATGGATTTATTCTCCATAAAGGATAATGAAGAAAATATAAAAACAATAATAGTTCTTATTTGTGATACTGATTTTGTACCAATTTTAAAAGAATTAAGGAATAGATATGGAATAAAGATAATTGTTGCTTATTTTAGTGATTTTAAAAGAGGTTCTAAATTTTCTATGTCAAATCATTTATGGAATGTAGCAGATGATAAAATATTGATAAATAAAGGATTTTTTGAAAGAAGTACAAAAAATAATCAGATTTTCTAATCTCTTGCATATTTTTCACTATCCCAAGCATCTCTGAGGTTCTCTGCCCGTTTTATCAAGAAATTTCCCATCACTAAATAATCTATCCCAGTACCCATCATACATTTATAAGCATCATAAGGGGTGCATACAATTGGTTCTCCGCGAATATTAAAAGAGGTATTTACAAGTATTGGAATTTTTGATAATTTTCCAAATTTTTTAATTAAATCATAATAAAGGGGATTTTGATTTCTTCTGATTGTTTGCAATCTTCCACTTCCATCCACATGGGTAACTGAAGGGATTTGTTTATGCCATTTCTTTTTTATAGGATAGACCATTAACATAAAATCTGTTGGAGAAGGAATTGGTTTATCACAATCAAAATATTTTAATGCATCATTTTCACAAACAACTGGAGCAAAGGGCCTAAATTTTTCCCTATGTTTAACTTTTAAATTAAGAACCTCTTGCATTTCAGGATTTCCAGCATTAGATAAAATACTTCTTGAACCTAATGCCCTGGGCCCCCATTCCATTCTTCCTTGAAACCACCCAATAACATTATTTTTAAAAATTAATTCTGCAGTTTTTTCAATTAATTCTTTATCATTTTTAAATTTATAATATCTAATCTCGTTTTTATCTAAAAAATCTTTAATTTCTTTATCTGTAAATTCTGGCCCCAAATATGCATTTTCTAATTGAAAATTTCGCTTGTTTCCTAAAATCACATTGTAAATATAAGAGACAATCCCTAAACTTGTTCCCCCATCTCCAGGATCTGGCTGGCTCCAAATTTTTTTAAAAGAAGTATTCTTTAGTATTTTTCCATTTGCAACACTATTAAGTCCACATCCCCCAGCTAAAACAAGATTTTCACATTTAGTTTTTTTATAAATGTGTTCTAATATTTTAAACAAAACCTCCTCATAAATTAATTGTAAAGCAGCTGCAATATCCTTATGTCTTTGAGTTAGTTCATTTTCAGGAAATCTAATCGGCCCCCCAAGAAGCTCACATAATTTTTTAGAAGGCATTTTCTTTTTAAAATGATAAACAAAATAATCCATATTAAGATGATAGCTTCCATCATCTTTTATATCTATAATCTTTTTTAATTTTTCATAATAAAGATTTGTTTTTTTATTTGTGTTCCCATAAGGGGAAAGTCCCATAACTTTATACTCAGAATTATTTACACTAAATCCAAGATAAGCAGTGATAGTGGAATAAAGTAAACCCAAAGAATGGGGGAATTTAAGTTCCTTAATTAATTTAATATTTTTTCCTTCTCCAATACCATAAGAAGTTGTTGTCCACTCTCCAACTCCATCTATACAAGCTATAGCCGCTTTTTTAAAATCACTAATTAAGAAAGAACCTGCAGCATGAACCATATGGTGTTGAACAAACAATACCCCTTTTTTATATTTTAATTTTTTTCTTATTATTTTTATTATCCTTAATTTTTCATTAACCCAAGGGGATAAAGAAGATAAAAAAACCCTATAACTTTTCGGAAAAGTTTCTAAATATTGATACAAAACCCTTTCAAATTTAAGAAAAGGTTTTTCATAAAACCCAATAAAATCTATTTCTTTTATATCTATATTTTGACTTTTTAAACAATATTTTATAGCATTAATCGGAAATGAAATGTCATGTTTTTTTCTTGTAAATCTCTCTTCTGAAGCTGCGGCTATAATTTTCCCATCTTTCAATAATGATGCCGAAGCATCATGATAAAAACAACTTATTCCCAAAACATACATTTTAAAATTGTTTATAAGATTCCTCCAATTCTTCTTTATCTAAATTTAATTCTTCCCAATATGTTTGAGAGTCTCTATCAATCTTCAAATCTAAAAATCTTTTATCAAAGATTTTAGCTATAATTGAAGTGCCTCCAACCCCAATAAAATAAACCAAACTTAATAATATTGAATTAATCAGAGTTGCGATTGTTTCTCCAAAAGATTTTTGCCCTTGTTTAAATTCTTTAAAAAATCCCATCATCTTAATAATAATTTAATTAATGTTCCTAATAAAACAATAAATAATGTTAAAATTAAAACATGAAAATAACCCCAAGAATCTGGAATTTTATTTAAAAATCTTAAAATAAAATATAAAATAGTGGTAAAAACCAAATACATAAAAACATACCCTATTTTTTGGTTTGTTTTATTAATCTTTTTTCTTTTAAAATTCATCTTTTTAGAAAATTTTGCCTGTTTATAAGGTTTTTTACACTGGACTCACTAAAAGGTTTAAACCTAAAAAAATCTTGATTCTTTAAGATGCGATTAAACCAAGACTAATAACATAAAATGTAAGAAGTTAGATAAGTAAAGCATAACTTTAAAATACAATAAGATATTGGAAAATTATAATTTATCTTTCAATTTTAAATACAACTCATCTGCTATCATCTTGTTTCCCCTAGGGGTCCAATGTCCGTCAATTTTTAAAAATATATCTGGGTCATTTGAATTAATTTCTATAATCTCTATTTGCAATTCTTTTGCTATTTGCTTCATACTTTCTTTTGTCTGATAAGTATTTACAGAATAATTAATCCCATAATTTTCCTTTATTTCTTCTTCATTAGCCAAATCTATTTTATGTGGGGCAATAAAAAGAATAATCTTAGCATCTGTTGATTCTTTTAATTTTTTTAAAAGTAAAAAATGCCCGTCATAATCTTCTTGATATTCTAAACTATTTTTTTCAAAAAAATAAGGGGGAGCTTTTGGGCTTCTTTCAAATTTATTTACAATCAAAGAAAAAACTAATCTTGTTTTAGAATAAAAAAAACTATACCCTCTAGATTTTACTAATAAAAAAGCATGAACTTTTTGTAAATTATTCATATTTGGAGGAACAAGAAACCCTTGTTTGTTAACAGTTTTATAAGTTTCCTTATTAACTGCAAGATCCATATCTTGTCCTATAACTTCAAAATGCCCCCATTCATTTGGTGTAAAAGGCACCAAGATAATATCTGGATTATATTTTATCCCTTCCTTCATAAAATAAACATATTTATGATTTATTATATATCCTGGAACAGAGGGATTTATTATTTCAACTTCTTCATTAAAACTTTGTCTTAACAATTCAACATAAGATTCTTCGAATTCTGCCCCATTCCCAAAAGCATAAGAGCTTCCAAGAACTAAAACTCTTAATTTATCTCCTTTTTCATAAGCATACTCTCTAAAATCCCTCATACCCTTAGAATTAGTATTAATAGAAACTGTCCGACCAAAAATACTATGGGTTCCAGAATAATCTGGAGATAATTTCCACCCTAGATTTTCATCAGCTTCAAACATTCCTTTTGAAAAACCATAATTAGGATAACTAAAAATCCTTAAACCAATCTCAAAAATAAGAAAAAAAACTAAAAGAACCCCAATTAATAGCAAAATACTTTTTTTTATTTCCTTTTTCTTTTTTGGGGTATAAAATTGTTCTTCCATGTTTAACCCCAGTTTAAAATCTTTTTAAATTTTTCTTATGTCAGAAATTAAAACCACACCTTTTAATTTAAAAAGAATTAATAAATCGAAAGATTTATTAACTAAAAAAGGAATTTGATAATATGACTGAAGAGTATAGAAACAAAGGGTTGATTAGGGAAATTTGGGATTTTCTTAAAGTTA
>JAFCDM010000119.1 GCA_017609695.1 Candidatus Pacearchaeota archaeon
TAAAAAATAATAATTGGCCAATTTATCTTTTAATCGGAATAATTATTTTAATCATAATAATTTTAATTTCTTTGATGATGAAGAAGTGAATTCTTAAAACAATGGATTTAAATATATTATTATCTAAATATTAATATGCAAAAAAATTTAATTTCTAATTTTGAATCATTAACTGAAGATGATTTAAATAAATTTTCAGGGCAATGGGTTGCTGTAGTAAATGGAAGAATAATTGTAAATAAACCTTCTTTTAAGGAGGTTCATGAACTTATTAAAAAAAAGAATCCAAAACAAAGAGTTCTTTTTGGAAAAATTCCAGATTCTGTTCCTGTAATTTTATCAATAAATTAAAATGAGTTTTTCTTTTAAGTATAAATCTTCTAAATTAAATAGTGGAAAAATTATTAGAAGACCTATTGTTCCTGTTACTTTTTGTGGAAAAAATACAAATTTAGATTTTTTTGGTATTTTAGATACTGGTTCAGATATTACTCTTATCCCAAAAGAAATTGCAGAAGTATTAGAAATAGATTTGATTGGAGAAAATGAAACTACAGGGATTTCTGGTAAAAAAATTAAAGTAAATGAGGGTTACTTAAAAATTATTTTTGGAAAAGATAGACAAGAATATTTTTTTACAATTCCTGTTTTAATCCCTAAAATAGAAGGATGCCAACTAATTATAGGAAGATTAGGGTTTTTTGAACAATTTAAGATAACTTTTTGTGAAGCTGAAGAGAGAATTATCTTTAAAAAGTCTTTTAAGAAACAAAAATATTATTAGATTCCACTAAAAACCTTAAAAACCTGATTTTTCTTAGTATTTTGCAGACTAGGCTGGCGGATTAGCTCTCCGCTGTTTGCTAGTGAGCTTTAGGCAAGCTGTAAGAGGGTAAGTGACATGTTTATTAAAGAGTCTCTTTACAAACGTTGAGATTTTGTCCTTCTTGATCTTGCTTTTGCAAAACGGGTCAGACCTTGATCGGAGCAGCCCTAAACATGAGTTAAGGTGCTTGAAGGGTTGCAAAGTTGAGGATGTATTGAGGTAGCTTTTTGAGGAATGTGAGGCAAACCCTTGAGTCTGCACTATTCTACTACAGAAAAATATAAAAAGACTGATTGCTTAAGATATTTATTAAGTCCCTGGTATGACCATTAAGGAAATACCGGGATTTTACCTAAATATTTTTATTTTAAATGTTAAAAGAAGCAATTATATTTGTAGATGGAAATAATTGGTATCATAACACTAAAAAAATAATAGACACAAAAGAAATTGATTTTATTAAATTAGCTAAATTTATTATAGATAAGTTCAATTTTAAAATAAAATAAATAAGATATTATAATTCTATCCCAGATATAAGGGAGAATGCATTAATTTATCATAAACATATGGCTTTCTTAACTGAATTAAAAAACAATGGAATTAAAATATTTACAAGAAAACTACAAAAAACTTCTAATGAAGAGATTTTAAAAAATAAACAGGAAATTTTAGAAGATTTAGATTTGTGTAAGATTTGTTATCCTCTTGTTAGGAATAGATGTAAAAATAGCAGTAGATATGATTAGAAAAGCATTAATAGAAAATGAATGTGATGTTTGTATCTTAATTTCAGGAGATGCTGATTTTATTCCAGCTATGCAAACAATTAAAGATTCTAAAAAAGAAGTTATAACTTCTTCTGTTTATACTGGATATTCAAGAGAATTAAGAGATGGTAGATTTAGATATTTTTATTTAAGTCCTAAAAATTTAAATAAAAACTGTATGAAAGATTATAAAAAGGAAGAAAAAATTTCCAAATAAAAACTATTCTAACCCAATATTTATATAGACTAATTCTTTTATTGTTATAGATTTAAACTAATAATAAAATAAACTAATAGTCTATAAAACTTAATGACATCTAAGCAGTATGTTAAGTTGACATTGTATAGCTTAAAGATTTATTAGATTATAAATGATAAAAAAGAGGCAAATCAAGAATGATGAATAAAAGAGGGCAATTTTATATTTTGGCTGCGATAATTATTGGCTTGGCCCTTTCTGGGGTTTTGAGTGTTAAAACATATGCAATTTCAAAATCAGAGCCAAGAACCATTACAGATATGGGTTCTGAATTAAATGAAGAAGGAATGAGAATAGTTGATTATGGGATTTATAATTCTCAAGATTTAGGGGGGTTATTAAATCAATTTGATGAAGAATATGCCCCTTATTTTTTAAAGAAAACACAGAAAACTAATCTTGTTTTTTTATATGGGGATAAAACTGAGTTATATAGTGTTCAATATAATACTCAGTCTACTGGGACAATTTCTGCAGTAATTGGAGGAGTATCTCCAACTTGGGAAAATTCAAATATAATTGTTAATAGAACCCTAGTAGATAGTAGTGGGGATGAAGTTGTTGTTAATATTTTAGGTAAAGAATTTGAATTTGATTTAAAAGATAATGAAATGTTTTATTTTATAATAACTCAAGAACAAGGAGATGAGACTTATGTTAAGAGGAATTAAAATGATGAAAAGATTGATAAATAGATAAACTAAATTAATATCAAAAAATAGGAAGGTTATGTGAGTGAGGGATTAAGTTTATGTAGTCCAAAGATTCAGAATCAGGTGATAAATTATAATTAAACAAAAAGATGGTGAATAAAAAAGCAGTAAGTTTAATGGTATCTTATGTTCTTTTGATTTCAATAGTTGTTGCTGTTTCAGTTGGAGTTTTTGCTTGGTTAAGGGGG
>JAFCDM010000055.1 GCA_017609695.1 Candidatus Pacearchaeota archaeon
TAACTTTAAGAAAATCCCAAATTTCCCTAATCAACCCTTTGTTTCTATACTCTTCAGTCATATTATCAAATTCCTTTTTTAGTTAATAAATCTTTCGATTTATTAATTCTTTTTTCAATCAAAATTGAAAATAAATAAATGCTGTATTTAAACTTGGAGAGAATAAAAACAAAAGTAAAATCACAAATAATAAATACAAAAACCATGACAAATATTTTCGAGAGTTTATTTTTTCAATTATATCCTTTGCCCTATATGAAAAAAAGTGTATATAACAAAATAAGACTATTAGAAAAAATACCCAGATATTTGTCATAAAAAAACCAATGGTTTCAGTTAAATCTAGGTTAAAATCAAAAAAAATGAATTTTTTAACGCAATACCCTAAATATTCAAAATTTCTTAGTCTAAAAATTAACCATCCTAAAAAGACTAAATACTGGGTTATAATTATAGATAAAATTTTATTAATTTTAAAATCATATTTTGAAATAAACCTATATGAAACTAATATTGCCCCATGATAAAATCCCCATAAAACAAAATTCCAAGAAGCTCCGTGCCATAACCCCATTAAAACCATTGTGACCAAAAGGTTTAGGTATGTTCTTATCTTTCCTTTTCTATTTCCCCCTAATGGGATGTATAAATAATCTCTAACCCAACTTGAAAGAGAGATATGCCACCTATTCCAAAAATTACTTGGATTACATGCAAAATAAGGTTTATTGAAATTTTTTGGAAATTTAAATCCTAATATTCTTGCAGTCCCTATTGCAATGTCAGAATATGCAGAAAAATCACAATAAATTTGGATTCCAAAAGCTATTGTTGCAAGCATAATCGGCAAAGAATTAAGCCCAAGAGGATTTGTAAAAATACTATCCACAAATGGGCCTATATTGTCGGCAAAAACTATTTTTTTAACAAGCCCCCAACTAATATAAGTTAATCCTAATTTTAAATTGCTTGGTAATATTTTAAGCCTTTTTTTGTTAAGTTGTGGAAGGAAGGTAGATGCTCTAATAATTGGCCCTGCGACTAATTGTGGAAAAAAAGAGACAAAAAGCATAAATTTCAGGAAAGAGTTTGTTGGAGACATTTTTCTCCGATAAATATCAATAGTGTAACTCATTGTTTGAAATGTAAAAAAAGAAATTCCAATTGGCAATACAATATTAAACAAAGGCAGGGTTGAGAACCCTAAAGAATCCCCAAAATAATTAGCAATTTGTATTGCAAAATCTGCATATTTAAAAAAAGCTAAAATACCTAAATTTCCAATTAAACTTAATATTAAAAAAAACTTTCTTTTTGCTGAATTTTTACTTTCAAATATTTTTTTCCCAACATAAAAATCCAACAATGAAGAAAAAAGAAGTAAAACAAAAAGAAACCCGCTTGAAAAATAATAAAATAAATAACTTGAAAGAACTAAAATAGATAGTTGCAATTTTTTGTTTTTAAATAATTTAATAGCTAAAACTACACAAATCATAAATATTGCAAACTCTAATGTATTAAACAGCATTTTAAATTATTCTAAATATTTCTAATCCCAAATCTTGAGAAAAGATTTCTCTCCCTTTTTTATTTAAGTGGTGCCCATCATAAAAATAATTAGAATCATAAACTGAAGTATAATCTAAAATAGATATTTTATGCTTTTCAGAAATATTTTTAAGATATCCCTCAAAATTATCCTTAGATTCTGAATCTATTTTGTCTAATAATAAGGGATTCATCGGAGCTTCGACAATAATGACTTTTATATTGTTCTTAGATAATTCTTTGATAATAAATTCAAAAGAAGATTTTTCAATATTTTCCTTAGGTGGGACGGCATATTCACTAAAATCTTTTTTATTTTCTAATGTAAAATTAAATTGAGGATCATTCTCTTCTGTTTCCTGAAGTAAAATCCCTTCAGATTTAAAATCCTGATTGTATTCTTTAAAGTAAGAAGGGTTTTTGGTTTTAAAAAATTTGCTCCGTATATGTTCTAATAAATTTTTTGTTGCTGGTGCAATAAATTTTCTTTTATATAATAATAATTTTAACTCATTCATACTAAGCAATTCTTTGTAAGTTTCGTTATAGAATATGGGAATTTCTTTTTTTTCAATATCTTTTGAGATTAAGGCATACTGGTCATATGGAAAAAGCCAATTATCACTGAAACTTGTGTAAGTTACACCAAAGATTACTGCGGATGGTTTTGAACTAATAGTTGGTTTTAGTTCTATTAATCTTCTTAAGGGAGTTGATGCTGGATTTCCTAAATTATAATTACAATAAGCAGGATTTATCTTATCAATTAAATTTGCATCTATGTCCTCTTTTATAGATGAAGAACCCCAATAATAAATCTGATTACAATCTTCTGTTTCCTGATAAAATTGCAAAATTTTAGAGCCTCGATTTAAATCTGAATAATTTTCTAAAAAAGGATTTACATATAAACTTATTATTAAAAAATAAATTCCGAAAGCCAAGATTAAAGCGATTACTAGTAGAAAATATATCTTAAATTCATGTTTCATAGAAGTATTCTTTTTTTTTATCTTGCTTTTTTTTTGTATTATTCCTTTTTTCTTAGAAATAGATTTTCCTTGGATATGTTTGTTTTTTGTTTTCTTTCCTAAAATAATTAGCAAATACAAGTATCCTGCAAATAAAACCCCGGCTAAATCTACAAATATGTCAAAGATTGTAAAGGATCTAAAAGGTACAAAAAACTGGTGAATTTCATCTGAAATCCCATAGGATATTGATAAAATTAGTGCTAAGAAGATAAAATTTCTTTTTTGAAATTTTCCTTTAACTAAAAAAATCAATAGAAAAAGAGATAAAAAGAAAAAGGCATAAAAATGATATACAATTGTTTTCCACCCAAAACCCCCTGAGCTTGTGCTTTCAAAACTTAAGGAAGAAAGATAAAAAATAACAATTGCTATTAAAATTACAATTGCCCCTGAAATTTTGTTATGTTTTTCAAACCAGAATATCATGATTATACTGCTTTTTTAACTAATTAAATTAATTTTAGTTTGTTATTTAAGGTTTTATGTGGTTTTTTATCATAATCTTTTTTCTTGATTATTTAGAATTTCTTTTAATTTTAAAGACATTATTGGCTCTAAGAAAAATTTAAAAAGATTTTAAACTGAGGTTAAACATGGAAGAAAAATCATATAAAGAAAAAAAGAAAAAAGAAATAAAAAAAAGTATTTTGTTGTTTCTTGGGGTTATTTTAGTTTTTTTTCTCATTTTTGAGATTGGCTTAAGAATTTTAAATTATCCCACATATGGATTTCAAGAGGGTTTTTTCCAAGCAGATGAAATAATTGGTTATAGATTATCTCCTAATTATTCTGGAGTGCAGTCTTCTTATCATCGGTTGGTTGAAATTAATACTAATTCAAAAGGATTAAGAGATTTTAGAGAATATACTTATGAAAAAGGAGATAAACAAAGAATCTTGGTTTTAGGAGATTCTTATTCTTTTGGAAATGCAGTAGAATTAGAAGATAGTTATGTAGAATTACTAAGACAAAGTTTTAATGAAGAAGTTGAAATAATAAATACAGGGGTTTCTGGTTATGGGATAAATAATGAGTATCTTTATTTTATAAATGAGGGCATAAGATATAATCCTGATATTATTTTGTTGCAATTTTGTGTTAATGATTGGGAAAGTTATAAAATTATAAAAGAAAATGACATAGAAAAAATTGATTTAAGGAATAGTTTAACTGCTAGTAAAGAAGGCATATTAATATCAAATGTAAAAAAAAGGTTATCTTCTTCCATCCATCTATTCTTTTTAATGAAACTTAGGTCTTATAATTTTCTATATTCAAAAGCAAAACTAATAATCTCTAAGATTAATAGTGCAGAAAAACAAGAGGCTCCTGTATTTTATATGCCTAAGGATTCAAAAGAATATGCCGAATCTTATGAGGGATATTTTAATCTTTTAAAAAAATTGAAAGAATCGACAAATGCTAAGATTATCCTTTTCTCTGGACCCCATATATTGTATTTGACAGATTCTGAAAAAATCATGCAGGAATATAATCTAAATTATTCTATGGAGCCAAACCAAGTTGAAGAAAGTCTTGAACAAATGACTAAAGATTTGCAAATAGATTTTATAAGGATTCAATCTAATGACCCAGATATATTTTTAAAAGTAGATGGACATTGGACTCCTAGGGGAAATCAGATAATTGCAGATGAATTATATTTAAAATTAAAAGATAAATTATAGATTTTTTAATATCTTATTGCATTTTTATATTAAAAGATTATTTCTTAATTAATTCTTTATCTTTAAATATTTCGGTATAAATTGCTTTTGCAAGGATTTTATGTCCTTCTGGATTTGGATGGACATCTTCTTCAGAAACCCATAATGATTCTGGGTTTTTTCCTTTAAAATAAGGTAATAAATCAATTACATTTATGTTTTTTTTCTCTCCTATGGATTTAACAAACGCTGTTGATT
>JAFCDM010000056.1 GCA_017609695.1 Candidatus Pacearchaeota archaeon
TTATTATTATATCAAATATCATAAAGAAGGAGATAATAGTTTTAAGAAACTAAATTATGAATTGTTATTTTTGTTTTCGTTATTTTTATTTGGGATATTTGGTGCAAGAAGTGCGATTAGATTGATTATGGTTTTAGCACCTATAACCACAATTTTTGTTGCTTATTTAATTGTAGAATCTATTGAAATGTTTAAAAAAACTAGTGAGAGAGTTGGGAAAATCATTTTAGGGGCTATTGCGATTATTATATTATTATTTAGTTTTTATGCTTTTTTTGGAAATCCTTTTACTAAAGATCCTGGATTTTATCAGATTTCAAAAGTCCAAGCATATAATATGGTTCCATCATCTTATAATCTTGGGAATAGGGCGACGGTTTTAGATGGGGGCAATTATATTTCTTTTTGGAACTATTTGATTGGGAGAAATGTTTTAACAGGAGATAATCAACATGATGCTTTAGAATTTTTATATAATCATGATACAACACATCTCTTAATTGATTCCTCAGATATTGGAAAATATGGGGCTTATTCAAGCATTGGAAGTGATGAAAATTATGATAGATATTCTTGGATGGCAACTTTTCTCTTAGATGAATCGCAGACACATGAAACAAAAGACAAAACTACTTTTGTTTATTCTGGAGGGATTTCTCTTGATGAAGATTTAATCATTAATGAGGATGGTAAAGAAATTTTAATCCCACGAGGAGAGGCTGCTGTTGGGGCTATGCTTTTACCTTTAAAAAATAATGCGGATTCTAAAGGAGTTTTAAAAGCAGAGCAGCCAGATCTTATTATTTTTTATCAGGGTGTGCAACATAGGATTAAAATAAGATATTTGTATAGCAATGGGGAATTTATTGATTTTGGTTCTGGAATTGAATCTTGTATTTATATTTTTCCAAGATTAATAGCTGGAGCACAAGGAATTAATTCAAATCCAATTGGTGCAGCTATGTTTCTCTCTCCAAGATTAATGAGGGGGATGATGGTTCAAAAGTATATTTTAGATGATCCTTTTAATAATTTTCCTAATTTTAAATTAGTTCATTCTGAACCAAGTTTAATTATAAATGATTTAAATAATCAAGGGATGGATTTGCCTGAATTTATTTATTATTCTGGAATTCAAGGGCCAATAAAAATATGGGAAATTGAATATACTGGTAATGAACAAATTAAAGAGGAATATTTGGAGATAGATGCTTCTAAATATTTAACTTGGCAATTATAAACTTTTATTTTATAATCTAATCAAGGATAATAGGACTTCTAAAAATAAACTTCTTTAATATTCTCTTGTATCTTAAATTTATGCTTCTCGCTTCAAACTTGTTATATTTTATGTTATTAGTTTTAATTATGTCAGGAATTTTGAAAAGTTCAATGTTTTTTAAAGGCCCAGAATAAAGAACCTAAAAAAGCTATTGGGATAGCTACAATTAAACCTATAAAATATGCTATATTTGCATTTAATATGCTTTCTCCTAAATAATTTAAAACCATTTCCCCACTAATTACACTTGCTGAAATTGAAATAAAATAAATAACTACCCAACGAAACATCTGTTTTTTAACTGGATGCCCTCTGGCACTAAATGTAAAATTTCTGTTTATATTAAAATTGAAAACAATTGAAATTAAAGCTGAGGATATTTTTGAAAAGATAAACCCAATTCCAGTACTATAAAATGCATTAAAAAAAATCCAGTCTATTACGAAAGCTCCGAAACCAACCAAGCAAAAACAAATAAATTTCCCAAAATTGTTTATTATAAAAAATCCTAATTTTTCAAAGAAATTTAAATTATAATGTTCCATTTTATTAGTTTATTTTTTATTTATAATTTAATAAATTTTTAAGCTATGCAGGATATAGCTTAAGCTTTTCCATTTCATAACTTAATATTTTATAAGATATTAATATTTTATAATTGATTTAAATTTTATAAAAATAAAGCCTCCCTAAAAATAATTAAAGCTAACAAACAAATTAATATTTGAAATATGAATATCAAATAAATAACATCTTTTTCATAAACTTTTCTTTTGAATTTTTGTAAAATAAATAAGGATAGATGGGTTAAACCATAAATTTTCTTATAAGGAATTTTTAAACTTTTATCTTCTTGAGGTATTCCAAAAGATTGTTTTTTTAATCTTCCTCTTAATTTTAAAATTATTTCAAGTATATATGGAAGAAATACAAATACAGCTATTTTTTCAAAGTTTCCTAAAATTGCCATACCTGCAATTAAAGCTCCAATTGCCCAAGTTAAAGAATCTCCTGGAAAAACTTTTGCAGGATATTTATTATAAATATAAAAAACTAAAAGAGATGCTACCATGCATAATCCAATTAAAGCTAACCAAGAAGAATTAGTAATGTAAGCAATAAAAGATAAAAAGGTTAAAATAATAATTCCTTGTCCGGCTTCTAAACCATTAAACCCTGCTAAAAAATTATAAGTGGTTGTTGCTCCTGCAATTCCTAATGGTACAAGAATTAAAGGATATATAATCCCTAAAGTGACTTCTCCTAAAAAAGGAACAGCGATTTTATGAACTCCTGAATTAATTACAACTAAAGGAATTGAAGCTAAAAGAGCAAGAAAAATCCTAAATTTTGCAGAAATTCCCCCGTGTTGCCATCCAAATAAATCATCAATTATTCCAATAAGTGCTAAGATTAAAATAACTGCTAATAATGCAAATATGCTTGTGGTTGTCTCATTACTATGGAGAATAAATGTTTTTATAGCAACATAAGATAAAACACTTAAAACAAACGCCATCACAACTACAATCCCCCCAGAAGCTGCAGCCTTCATTGGATTAAATTTATTCATATCTTTCCATAAAAGTCCTACTTTTCTACATTTTTTAATCCATTTTGGAAGAACTAAAGCAGTTAAGATAAAACTAATCAAAATTGAACTAAATAAGATTGTCTCCATTTCTTAATTAAAAAATAATGGTTTTTAAGTTTTATATATCTTTAATCTCATGGAAAGATTTATAAACTGTAGTTTAGTTATATAAACTATGGTAAATATGTATAAATCAGAGTTTAGTTTATTACAACAAGAAATTTTAAATTATTTAATTATAAAAGCTGGAATGAATTTTAATGCAAGAGGATTAGCAAGGCCATTGAATAGAACACAAGCAGGGATTGTAAAAGCCCTTCCAAACTTAGAAAAACAAGATTTAATTAAAATAAAGAAAGATAAGGATTCTGGCAGATGGTCAATTGAGTTCAATAGAGATAATCAAAAAGCAATTGATTTAAAAAGAATTAAAAACTTGAAATTTGTCTATGAATCTGAATTAGTTAAATTTTTAGAAGATAGTTTTCCTGGAACAACAATTATCCTTTTTGGAAGTTATTCTAGGGGGGAAGATGTTTGTGGTGAATTTGAAAATCATACATCTGATATTGATATTGCTATAATTGGAACAAAAGAAAAAGAGGTAGATTTTACAAAATTTAATAAATTACTAGAAAGAAATATTATCATTAATTTTTATCCCTCATTTAAAAAAATCCATAAACATTTAAAAGATAATGTCCTAAATGGCATATTACTCTCAGGGAGTGTGGACTTATGAAGTTACCAAAAGAATTTGAATATTATTTGAAAAAAGGTGTTGTTAGAAAATTAACTCCAGATAAACCAAGAGCTGAATTTTTAATAAAAGAGTCTGAAGTTTCATTAGAAGGGCTAAAAGAGAGAATTAAAATAATTGGGATAAATAATAAAAATGCAAATTCTATAATAAAAGATTGTTATGATATTATAATGGAATTGGTAAGAGCTAAACTTCTTTTAAATGGATATTCTTCTTCAGGAAGCCACGCGCATGAAGGTGAGATTTCTTATCTTAAAAAACTTGAATTTCCAGAAAGTGAAATCTCTTTTTTGAATGGGATAAGATATTATAGAAATTCTGTTACTTATTATGGCAAGATTTTAGATAAGGAATATGCTAAGAAAGTTTTTGATTTTTTAAAGAAATTTATAGGAAAGTTGAAGGGAATATGATTAATCCTTTAGCCCCCAGTAGCAAGCAGTTTTTAAGATGTTAAAAAGTTTAGAGAAAAAATAAAATAGATATCACTAACTTATAACTTAATAAGAATTTAAGTCACAGAGAGAATAGATTTAATCTACTCAATAATCAAGTCCTTAAAAATACAATAAGATATAAGAATAAAAATAAGAGATAAAAAATGACAGAAGTAAAAATAGATAAAGAGTTACATCAAAAGATGACTAGATTTATCAGAAAAGGAGAAAATAGATTTGATTTTCCTACTGCTAAGTCTTTTGTAGATAAAGCAGTTTTTAAGATGTTAAAAACTTTAGAAAAAAAGAAATAAATCAGTAAGTTTTCAGATATCTAAAAACTCATCAAACCTCTCAAATTCATACTTCTTTTTTTTGCACCAAAGGAGATATGTCCTAAGCATATTCAATGCTTTTTCACCTGAATTCTTTTTTATATAAAAAGGGATTTTAAGATGATTTAGATTATTAAACTCCCAAGGATGAAAAAATAAATTCACATAACCTGGATTTTTAATGCAAGAAAAGGTGGCAACTTTTGAAAAATTTAATCCAAA
>JAFCDM010000057.1 GCA_017609695.1 Candidatus Pacearchaeota archaeon
AACTTCTAATACTTTATTATCAATTTTAGATTTTTTTCCTTTATACCCTCTAAGAACAGTATTAAACTCATTCATATCTGATTTCATCATCTCATCTCCTTGTATTTTATGAATCTCATTTTCTTGAATCAAAAAGGCAGGATTTACTAAATATAATTCTGCATGCTTTCCATTAAATGTTAAAACAACTTTTGCTCTCTCAATCAAACCCATATCTTTTCTCTGCCCATATTCAATTAAACTATCCATTAAATAAACACATTCTTTTCTCAAATTTTCAAAAACATATTTTGATGGAGCTTTTTTTGTTTTATACTTCTTTTTTACACTAACTAATTCATTTAAAGTATGCGCAAACTTAGGATTTCCCTTACCCTTATTTACAATTTCTTTTTCATAGTTTTTAATCAATTGAGGTTCTGGATGGTTTCCAAACAAAACTTTCATAATTTTAAACACATTAGTATAAATCTCTGAAAATGTTTTTTTAACCATTCTCTTTTCAATTTCTTGTCTTAGTTCTTTTAATCTTTTTAAATAATCTTCAGAATCTTTCAATAATCTATCAACTTCTTTTCCAGAAACTTCTTTAATTTTTTCATGTTCATAACCTTTATAATATTTAATCATAATTTCTTCTAAGATATCTGCATATTTTTTTTCAATTAATTTTTCTTTATCAACAAAGATTTTTTTAAATTCTCTAACAGTCTCTTGAACAGTTGTTGGAGGAACCCCATACAACATTAAAAGCCCCTGAGTTGGCATAGAAATTCCATAAAAAATATCTCCTAAAACAATGTCCATTAATTTTCTTTTAGCAATATCTTTAGTTTTATCTCCAACAGACATAAACATATCAATTGCTTCTGGAGAAGGTTTAATCTTACCCATTTTTAATAATAATTTCCAAGGTAAAAATCCTCCTCTATCATATAATGGAACTCCATCTCTTAAAAAAGTATAAAAAACTGGGTTAGCATCTTTAATCCCATCCCAGAACTCTGTTAATAACCAAACTTGAACATTCAAAATATTTTTAACACCTGCTAAATCTGTTGCCTGCATAATATAAGAATAAATAATATTCCTAAGTTTTTCTTTTAATTCTAATCTTGGCATTCTCTTAACATCAGTATCATCAATTATAATAGCAATATCTACATCACTGGTTTTAACTGCTTCTCCCCTTAACATGCTTCCTGCAATAACATAAGAATAAATATATTTTTCAAATTTCCTCAAAACCAAAGACTTGTGTATCTGTGAAACTCTCAAAGCTCCTAAAATTCCTTTATCATACAATGGAAAAGCCATACCAATTGCTTCTATAATATTATACTTACTATCCATACAAATTTCCCATAAATCTTTTTCTAAAAATAAATTCAACCAAATCTTTTGTTTAGTCTCACTAATTTTTTTAATAATTTCTGCTTTAACTGCATTAAACTCTTTCTCTTTACTATCTTCTAAAATAACAACAAAATGCATTGGTTTTTCTTTTTTTTCTTCTTCTGTTAATTCATTTTCTTCATCAAAAAACTGAGCAGCTTGAGGGGGAATAATCCCAATAGCCTTTACAAATTTGTATTTAGTAATAATAAATTTTTTTAAAGAATCTAATTTTTCTCTTAATTTTTGCATTTCTTTTTCATCTTTAATAGAGGGTTGATTAGGTACTTGCCCATTAACCTGAGGGGTAATGCTAGCATTCTGATACCTTTGAGCATCCAAACTTATTGATTCTTTCTTATTTTCCATTAATAGATTAAAAATAAACCCTATTTAAAGCTTGCGGGTTACCACTTAAAATCAATGAAAATAAAAAAAAATAAAAAAAGGAGAATAAATTACACCCCTAAAAATTTGAGCAATTCAAAAACTAAAAAAGCCGGCCAAACAATTGCTTTTAAAACTCCTAAAACTCCAACCCAAAAACCAGTTGCAGTAGAAATATAATAAATTATTGCTCCAATAAATCCAAGCCCATAAACCGCTCCACCACAAGCACCATTTCCTTTTATGTGGCAACAAACTCCTTTCTTTTTTATTTTAACTTTCTTTTTCATATTTTACACCTCCATTATATTCTCAAACTAATTATTATTAATGCTAATGCTATTATAACTTCTACTATGCCCCACCTTCTCATATTCTTAACAAATTTTCTAAAAATACCTATACTAAATTTTGGAAAGAAAATTACTATACCGCCTTCTATAAGCATAAGGATTCCCAAAATTAATAATATTATTGATGCCACACTCATTTTTATCAAAAAATAAAGCATAAAAAAGTTTTTAAAGTTTTTGTTTTATAGCAAAACTATTAGTAATGTGTCGCCCCACAACTACATTGCCCACTTGCAACATCACACCAATAAGGACCATTTAATCCAAATTTAGGAGCCTTATCCATCTCCCTCAAATCTATTGCCCCACCTTTAATTGAACTGCCTATCAATGCATTTAAATCAACATCCCCCCTATCTCTATAAATAACCCCCACATATTTTTCAGTAAATCTCCCAGTAGTCATATCGCTATGATAAATTAAATTCACTAATTCTTTCACTGTAAATTCCAAACAATAAATACTTGCTAAATTTGCTCTTAATTTTTGTATCCCTCCACAAACATCTAAATCTATTGCTTCTCTTAAAAAGATGTCTTTATCTTCTAAATGCTGGCGGTAACCAAGAAAAAAATTTAACCCTCTTAAAAATCTTCTTTTTCTACCATTAGGGTCGTTTTCAAAATTAGTTAAAGGGTCTTTTTTAAATTCATCCATGATTTATTAAAAATTAATTTTAAGTTTATAAGTATTATGGTGAAAGCAAAAAATATTCATCAAATTACTTCTTATTTTAGATAACACTTTTTGACATATGTTTTGTTAATCATGGGATTCCTACCTTAAAAGTTTCTTTCCCTTCTTTAATCTTGCTTCAGCCAATTCATCTAAGGAGTCATAAATTTCATACGTTCCATTTAATGCAAACATTTCTACAATCCCGTCATAATCACTTCCCTCAAAATTTACCCACCCTAAATCCTTATACTTAATATAAATTGTATTTGCAGAGCCTACTAATAGGGGACCAATTTTAAATTCTAATATTTGCATCCCCGAAGGACCCTTATCATAATATTTTCCAACAAATCTTTTATTAAGATATCTAAAAATTGTTTCACTTAATTCTTCCATTTTGTTATTTATCCAATTTGTCAAAATGTCAATGTTCGCTTGCGACTACTCTGTGTAAACAATATTGTGATTTTTCTAAACCAAAATAATAAGTTTATTTTCCGAGTTTTTGAACCCCCTATATTGTTCTAACAATATCAACCAACTTTTTAACTTTTGCTCTTTCAATTCGAAAGTGTGTATCTCCATTTGGTTTAAAGTAGCTTCCTATAATTGCCCCATCTGTTATTCTTAGTTGTTCATACACATTGTCTAAGTTTACTCCTGCACCAACAATCAAAGGAAATTCCCCCAAATAACTTCTAAATTCTCTTAGCTTATCTATTGGAGTTTCTATTCCAGTACCTTCTCCTGTTGTAACAATAGTTTCGCATCTTAATCTTCCTTCTCTTAAATCTAATTCTAAGGGATTGCCTGTTGAAGAAGTATATTTAAACCCAACTCCACCAAAAACAAGAATTTTTGGATATAATCTTCTCATTTCATCATATTTTTCTAAATCTAAATCTTGAGTTTGAACACTATCAAATTGTATAAATCTAGCCCCAAATCTGGAGGCTATTTCAAATGCTGAATATGGATTTCTCAAAACATTAACTCCTCTAACAATACTAAATCTTTTTTCAGACGACTGCTTTAAAGCTTCTAATAAATCTCCTTCATTGCCATGAAAGTCTTCTATTATCGCTCCATCTACTCCTTCTTCCTGATAAATTCTTAATTCCTCTAATGCTCTTTTCACTCTCTCTTCCTTATCTTTTCCTGCCAAATGAATCATCCCAATAATAGCTTTTCTTCGGAATAATTCTTGAAACTTATTTTTCTCCATTTTCACAGAACTTTTAAAATGGACCTACCAAGAATCGAACTTGGGACTACTCGATGTAAGCGAGTCGTTTTGCCACTAGACTATAGGTCCAATACAATTTTAGTATAAATCAGTATTTTTAAGTTTATCTCTTAATACAATTATCTTTTTATACTAAAATTTCATCAAATTATAAAAATAGGTTAAACAAAAAAATGCCACTTCAACCAATCAAAATCAAAATCAAAAAATTGCACCCAGATGCAAAAACTCCTACAATTTCAACACCAGATGCAGCAGGTTTTGATTTATATTCAATAGAAGATAAAATTCTTTCTCCAAATGAAACTTATCCTATAAAAACAGGGATTATAAAAACTTATCCTATAAAAACAGGGATTATAATTGAAATTCCAGAAGGAAAAGTCCTCCATATATGGGATAGAAGTGGGATGGGAATGAAAGGATTAAAAATACATGGAGGGGTGATTGATTCAGATTATAGGGGACAAATTAATGTAATAATGCACAATAGTTCAAATCAACCAAAAGAAATAAAAAAAGGTGACAGAATCGCACAAGGAATAATTATTGATTATTATACCCCAGAATTTAAAGTTGTTGAAGAATTATCAGATTCTCAAAGAGGACAAAATTGGAATAGTTCTACTGGAAGATGATTTTTAAAATTTATGAAAGAAAAAGTTTAGAATTTAAATTCTTACATCAAAGTTGGAACCTCTAACAAACACAGAAAAACTTCCTTTACTTCCAAATCCTTCCTTAAATATTTCTACAACCTCAGATATTTTCCTTTCAACCTTTACTTTCTGAACATCAGAATAATCTATAGGTTGCTTAGGTTCTACTACTTCTGCAATTAAAATTGAATAACTAAAATCATTTTTCATAAAATTTGCTTAATAAATAAGTTTAAAAATCTTTGTATTTTGATAGAATTAAGCGCTTGTAGTTAAGTGGTAGAATATCTCGTTGCCAACGAGGAGACCCGAGTCCGATTCTCGGCAGGCGCATTT